>CAZADU010000220.1:0-4846 GCA_964483945.1 uncultured bacterium | reverse complement strand
GGCGGCCATGAGCTTCGCGTCGCGCGCACCGAACGCCTCGAGTCGACGCCGCACGTTGTCGAGTCCCACGCCCTCACCGCGTCGCGCCGGCGCGTCATCGTCCACCGGGTTGTCCACCACGAGGCGCAACACGCCGCCCTCGCGCACAGCCTCGATGTGGACTGTCCCACCGTCCACGCGGTCCTGGATGCCGTGCTTGATGGCGTTTTCGACCAGCGGCTGCAGCAGCAACGGCGGCACGCGGCATGCGGTTGCGTCAGGGTGCACCGTACGCTCGACGCGCAATCGATCACCGAAGCGCACCTGCTCGATACCGAGGTAGCGCTCCACGAGCGCCAGCTCCTCGCCGAGCGAGACGGTCTCGCGCGAACCCAGCGCGAGCGTGCGGCGCAGGAAGTCGCCCAGCCCCTCGCACATGCGCCGCGCCCCCTCGGGGTCGGAGCCGATGAGGGCGTTGATGGAGTTGAGGCTGTTGAACAGGAAGTGCGGGTTCAGCTGAGCGCGCAGCGCGCGCAGTTCGGCTTCGCGTGCAGTCACCTCGGTCTCGAGCACGCGGCGTTCAGCGGCGTGCGACGCCTCGAAGGCGAGGAATAGATAGTGCGCGATCGCCGAGATGAGGTAGAGGGGAATGCCGGCCGCGAAGAGCACGCCGAGATCCTGGAAGATCGCCGTCCGGCTCAGGCCGGGGTAGAGCCAGCGGGACAGGAACGCCGCCCACACCGCACCCATGCCCACCCACACTGCGCTGGCCTGCACGGCCGCCGCGAATTGCGCCGCGACGGCACGCCACGCACCGGCACCGCTCATGGGGTGGCGCCGGCACACCCACCACGCCGACAACACCACGAAGCTGTAGAGCACCTGCATCGGCACGGCGAACGCCAGCGCGGCACTCCACGGCCGCGGCTCGAGCAGCCCCAAGAGCCACGCAAGGGGCACGCCCGCGGCCGCGGCGCTGGCGATCACCAGCAGGAGCCGTGCGGGGCGGCCCAGAAGCGGGTGCATGCGTCAGTCCCCGGGCTTCTGCTCGCGCGCCACGGGCGCGCCGGAGGCATCGGTGCGCGTCTGCGCGGCACCGCCCTTCAGGCCCCCGACGTACACGCGGCGGGTCGAATCCTTGCTCGGTTTGTTGCGGATCTCGATGCCGGCCATGATCACCATGCCGCGCACCAGCAGCGTCGTCACAGGCTCGGCCACGCCCAGTCGCGACTGGTCGTCCACCCCGCCCATCACGGGGATGACCTCGCTGACCACGCGCCAGTCGTCGGGCACGATCAGCTCGATGCCGCCCCACCACGCGAACGCCTCGACCACCACCTCGCGGCCGCGCGCCTTGGCACCGCGCAGGTCGAGTTCGACGCCGCCCATCACCGCACTGGCCTCGATGCTAGTGAGGTCCTGCGACTCGATTGCGCGCGTGACCCCGCCCATGATGGCGAATGGTCGCGGGAACGAATCCCGCTGCGCGTCCTCGGTCGCAGGCTCGCCGCGCATCGAGCGCCAGACGAGCGAGAAGCCCATGACGATCATGAACATCGGCCACAACCGGAAGAGGCTGACCTGGATGTAGCCCAGCTCACGCGCCAGCATCCAGCCGCCGGCGACCATGAACAGCACGCCACTCACGACATGCCGATTGCCGAACGTTCCGGTCACCCGCAGCAGGCCGAACACGACGAGCAGCGCGGGCCAGTAGCGCAGCACGGAGTCCGCGTCGAGGAGGCCGAGATTCTCGGCGGTCCACAACAAGCCGAGCGTCAGGACGATCGCGCCAAAGACGAGCCGCCCTGAGAACGGGACACCGCGACGCGTGGGGGTGCTCCCCGAGGATTCGTAGCGCTCACTGTTCATCTGCCACCTCCCTGACCCGACCGCGACGCTCCGCGGAAGGAGCGTGCACCAGCCATGCCGCGAGCGCGAGTCCGGTCACGGCCGCGAGGAACACCCCGAGCAGCGTGCCGCCCCAGGTGATCGCCGAGCGGGCGATCGAGTCACCTGCGGCCAGTGCGTCCGCGGGCCGTCCCCATGTGACCAGTGCCAGCAATCCCACGTTCTGCACCACCAGCCATGCTGTGCACGTTGCAAAGACCGCCTCGCGCCAGTGCCGCCATCCCGTCTTCCGCACTTCAGCTGACATGTCCGTCCTCCTTGTGGCGGCGCTCCGCCACCACCGCCGCCGCCCATTCCACGAGCGTGCCCAGGCCCACCGCCACCAGTGCGAGCGGCCAGCTGTTGCTCCAGCGCAGCCCGTACCAGTGATTCACCGTCGCCAAGAGCCACAGTCCCGCGCCGATCGTGGTCACAGCGGAGCCAAGAGCCTTGGGATCCCTCGCCGTCGCGACCTGGACCAGGCCTATCGCGATCACCGCGAACGGCCACCACGTGTGCCACGCCTCGCGTGGCAGCACGTCGTACTGGATGAGCAGGAACCACGCACCCAGGCCGATCAGGATCAGGCCCCAGCTGAGCACGTCCCGTTGCTGCTTCGTGTCGCACCCTGTCTCGTTCATCGCTCGACCCTCCCTCGCTTCGCCCCGTTCTGCCGCGCCCTGCGGTCCCCGGAGTCCTTGCTCACGAGGTAAGTTACGGACGGTGGACGGGCCGGTCGCGTGGCTTTCGGCCAACTGCGTGCAGGTGTCGGTGAACGGCGCCGAAGCACCGGCGGACGGGGCGTGCCACGAGTACGCCGCGAGGGCTCAGCGCGGCGTCGTGAGCGGCTTGCGGTGCGCGAGCGTGACCGCTCCCGCCACGATGATGAACGCGAAGGCGAACCACTGCAGCGCATACGCCAGGTGCACGTTTTCGCCGGAAGCGGGCAGAGCGAACGGCAGCGTGATGAGCCCGGGTCGCGCCCAAGTCGATTCGCCGGTCGGGGCCACAGCACGCACGTAGGCGTTCGCCACGGGCGCGGGCACGTGTACGGCGACCTGTGCGGAGTCGAGCGCACGCGCCGACCAGAGGGATACACCCGATCGCTCGGACTCGAGTGCGACCCAGTCGTACACCGTGCGCGACGACGGGAAGCGCTCGGCCACGCCGCTCACCACTGCGTCGCCGTCCTCCCAGCGCTCGGGATGCGCGATGCGGGAGTCGTCGGCAGCGAGCCAGCCGCGCTCGACCAGCACGCGCTCGCCCGAGGGCAGCACGAGCGGTGTGACCACCTGCACGCCGGCGGCACCCATGTACGTGCGCCCCGAGAGCAGGATGTAGCGCTCGCGGTCCCACTTCCCGCGCAGCGTGACGCGACGCCCGTGTTCGAGCTCCAACCTACCTTCGGCAGGCTCGACCGGCGGCTGCTCGAGCAGTGCGACGCGTGCGACCTGCGCGGCACGCTTCTCGCCGGCGCGGCCCAGCTGCCAGAGTCCCAGCCCAACGCACACGCCCGCGGCCGTGACGACGAACAGCGCAGCGATCAGCCGGACGCCGCGCGAGTTCACGCGCCGGGCTTCGGCACCGGCGGCTCCAGGTCGATCGCCACCACCACGGACTGGAACCCGCACGTCCTGTGCGTGCTGTCGCAGAACGGTTTCTTAGCCGACTGGCCGCAGCGGCAGAGGGTGACTTTCGTGCGTCCGGCCAGCCCGAACGGCTTGCCCTCCTGATCCAAGATCTCGAAATCGCCCTCGATGCGGAGCGAGCCGTTGTTGATCACGGTGACACGGGTTCCTGCCATGGAGACCTCCGGTAAGTGACGCTTTGTCGCGGGCTTGGCACCTTAGCAGTCACTCCGGCGCCGAGCGAGGCCGCTCTCCTGAGCTCCCTCTGAGCCCTCCCGAGCGGTATCACCGAGCCGTCACAGCCTTGGGCGGCGCAACCCCCGCCGGCCGCCGCGCGTATTTCCGTTCACCGGCGCCGCCCTGACCCTGGGGTCACGGCCCGCCGGGATGCACGGTCCTGTTCCGGAGGTCCGCAGTGGTCGAACTGGCCGTCTTCGGCGCACTCGCGTTCGCAGCACTCATCGTGGTCGGAGCACTGATCACGGCGTTCAGCGTGGTGGGCTGGTTCCTGTGGCTCCCGTTCCAGATCCTCGGCTGGGTGCTCAAGGTGGTCGGGCTGCTGTTCGCGCTCCCGTTCATCCTGATCGCGTGCCTGATCGGCGGATTCGCGGTGATCATGGGCACGGGCTTCCTGCTGCTGCCGCTATTCCCGCTGCTCATCGTGGGTGGGCTGCTGTGGATGTTCTTCCGCCCGCGCCGCCCGTCAGCGTCGCAGGCGCGCTTCGTGAGCTGAGCCCCCAAGGGAACTTCGCCTGACCGGGCGAAGCGCGCGGCGGTGTCTCCCACCCGGAATGGGAGCGCCGCCCGCCGCGTGATTGGGAGTCTCGCGGGGCTGGTCGTGGTTGCCGCGCCATCTCATACTTTGCGGCCCTGCGGGCCTCCATGGTCAGCCTCCCCCTCGGCGCTTGAAAAGCGACGCCGCGCAAGGCATCCTCCGCCGGTTCAGCCCCCTCCCGCCGGCCTCCGCCGCCCACCGTGCGCCCCTTCCACGAGAGACCACCCCCATGGCAGCCGATCCGTCACGCCCGTTCATCTATGTCATGAAGGACCTCCGCAAGGTGGTCCCCCCCAAGCGCGAGATCTTGAAGGGCATCTGGCTGTCGTTCTACTACGGCGCCAAGATCGGTGTGCTGGGTGCGAACGGTGCGGGAAAGAGCTCGCTGCTCAAGATCATGGCCGGCATGGACCAGGAATTCATCGGCGAAGCGTGGCTCGGCAAGGGGCACACGGTCGGCTACCTGGAACAGGAGCCCAAGCTCGACCCGACCAAGACCGTGCTCGAGAACGTGCAGGAAGGCGTCGCCGAGAAGGTCGCAGTGGTCAAGCGCTTCAACGAGATCAGTACCAAG
>CAZADU010000219.1:0-5673 GCA_964483945.1 uncultured bacterium | reverse complement strand
GGGACCGTGTAACGACGGATTGCAGTTGAATCAGGAGGCCACCCAGGCCGCCCTCACGGTCGCGAAGGTGGAAGGCAATCGGGCATCGCTGGAGTTCGCGCTGCCGCAGGACACGCACGTCGAGTTGAGCGTGTTCGACGTGGCAGGCCGGCGGATGGCGACGGTCGAGAAGGGATTGCTGACGGCCGGCGTGTACGAGCGTTCCTGGGACATGAGCGAGGCGACGAGGGGTCTCTACTTCGTCCGTCTCCGCGCGGGCTCTCTGACGCTGAGCAGGACGATCGCGAAGCTCAGGTAGGTCAGCCGCAGTGATCGTGCCTCAGCCATCGTGGGGGCTGGCCTCGGCCGGCCCCCACGCGCTCATGCGGGCGCGAGCCCAGGAGCCGCCCCGGATCGAGCCGCCCCGGGTTCTCCGGAGCGAGCGCTGCGCGCGGGTTCGGTCTATATCCGGGCTTCTACCTGCCCAGAGCGAGAGCAGCGGACAGTTGCGGAACTCCGACCCAGGAGGTGGCGGTGGCCTGTTAGCGTCGGCGAAGCGTCGACACGGGCACTCATACAGCGGTATGGCGCCAGCAAGCCGAACGGCCGGCGAGGCGACCCGCCGGCTGTTCGGCCCTGCACGTCAGCTTCTCAGGCGCACGGCCTTCGGCCGCGCCGCGTCAACGCTGGACTACTCCTCCTTGTCGAGCCACGCCTGCCAGGCTTTCTCGTTGAAGTCGCGGCCGAGCAGGTCCTTCACCATCTCGGCGGCTGGCTTGGACCCACCCGCGGCCAGCACCTTCTCGCGGTAGGCCTTCGCGGCACCCGGTGCCATGAGGTTGTTCTTGTCGAACGTCGAGAACATGTCCTTGGCGATCACCAGCGACCACATGTAGGTGTAGTACACGGCCGAGTAGCCATCGAGATGGCCGAACGCGCACTGGAAGTGCGTGCCGTCCACGAACGGGAACGGCTGGTACTTCTTCACGAGTTCCGAGAACAGCTGGTCGGTGGTGAGGCCGGCGGGGTCACGGTCGTAGCAGCCCAGCGACATGCCCGCGTAGACCATCTGGCGACGCACCGCGAGCCCCTTGCCGAACTCGTTCGCGCGGTTCATGCGCTTCACCAGGTCGGCCGGCACCGGCTGGCCGGTTTTCGGATCCTTCGCGAACGTGGCCAGCACCTCGTGGCTCTTCATCCACTCCTCGAGCATCTGCGACGGCGCTTCGACTAAGTCGTGCTCGGTGCGGATGCCGCTCGTGCCGACCCACTTGCGGTTGCCGCCGAACAGCGTGTGCAACAGATGGCCGAACTCGTGGAAGAACGTGTTGACGTCGTTGTACTCACACAGCCCCGGATCGGCCGGGTCGCCGCCGGGGAGGTTGCACACCAGTGCGGCCTCGGGGATCTGCCGGTCCTTGATGCCCTCGCGGATGCCGAACTGCGCGGCATGGTTGTACTTGTTCGCTCGCGGGTGCATGTCGAGGTAGAAGCGGCCCGTCAGCTTGCCGTTCTCGAACATCTCGTAGCACTCGACCAGCGGGTGCCACACCGGCGCATCCTTCACGCGGCGGAACTCGACGCCGAACAGCTTGGCACTCAGGTCCAGCACGCCCTGCTTGACCGCGGTGTACGGCAGGTACGGCCGCATCTGCTGCGAGTCGAAGTCGTACTGGGTCTTGCGCACCTGCTCGGAGTAGTAGGTGGACTCCCAGAACTGCACGTCCTTCGCCCCCGGCACCGACTTGGCCTTCTCGGCCACGAGCTGCTGGTACTCGCGCATCTGGCGCTCACCCGAGGCGGCCACGACGCGATCGATGAACGAGCGTGCGACCTGGGCCTTGCCGGTCATCTTGTCGGCCACGACGAGGTCGGCGTAGTTCGTGAACCCGAGCAGCAGCGCCATCTCGTGCCGCTTCGTGCGCATGCGGTCGAGCACTTCGAGGTTCTTGGGGAACGCGCGATTCTGGTACGCCATGTACATGCGGCGGCGCAGGTCGTCGTTCTTGGCGTACGAGATCACCGGCATGTAGTCGGGGTATTCGAGCGTCAGCGTCACCTTGCCGTCGTTGCCCGGCTTGTGGCGGTCGATGAAGTCCAGCGGCAGCCCCTCGAGCTCGGCCACCGTGCACTGGACGGTGCCCTTCTCCTCGCGGATGTTGCGGCCGAACTCCTGGCTGATCAGCACCAGCTCTTCCTGGAGCTTCTTGAGCTTCTCGCGCGTGGCGTCGTCCTTGTCGACGCCCGAAAGCCGGAAGTCGCGCAGCGTGCGCTCGACGTAGAACTTGGTCTCGGCGTCGGCGCTGCTGATATCCATCGCGACTAGGGCGTCGTAGAGCTTGCGGTTCAACGACAGGTCGGTGACGAACTTCGAGATCTCCTGCGACATGGACTCGGCCGTGGCGCGAGTGGTGGAGTCCGGGCTGACCTCCTCCATCAGGCCGTTCTGGGCACCCGCCATGTCGATCTGACGGAACACCTCGTCGAACGGCACCATCGTGTTGTCGAGAGTGCGCTTGCCCTTCACCTTGAGTGTCTTGTCGAGCGCGGCCTGGGCGAGCGCCAGGCGCTGCTCGGTGCGCGCCTTGAGCACGGCAGCATCAGGGTTGCCGGTGAAGAACGGGGCGTTGTCGGCCGGCAGCGCGGAGCTACCGCCGGTCTTGGCGACGGCCATGCAGGCCATGAGCGCGAGCATTCCGACAGCGGCTGTGAGACGGCCGAGCGGCTGGAAGTGACGCATGGGATCTCCTGAGGGAGCAGTCTGGGGTGTTCAGGCCGCGACGGGCGGGCGCCCGGGCAGCCACAGGGAACTCTTCGAAACACGCAGGCTAGCCGCCCCGGGCCGGCTCCCACAAACCCCAGCGCCCGGGCGCGGGCTGCGACGCTCCGGGCGCGGCACTCTCGCGCCCGAACCGGCCGGTGGCCGCCGGGGCAACCGCGGCTCAGCGCTTCTGCGGCCGCGACGGGCGCATCTCGACCCGGCTGCTCATCGCACGCGGGTGTGTGCGCAGCAGGTCCACGACGATCTCGCCGACGTCCTCGGGCTGCAGCGCCCAATCCTGTTTGGCCGCACTTCCGCGACCGAACTCGGTGGCCACGCTGCCCGGCATCAGGTAGGTCACTCGAATGCCGTCGTCGCGGACTTCCTGGAACAGCACTTCGCTGAATCCGTTCAACGCGTGTTTGCTGGCGCAGTAGGCCGAAGCATTCGGGAACGCGTTGCGCCCGGCGAGTGACGACAGGTTGAAGATGTACCCGCCGCCTCGCTGCTTCATGCGCGGGATCGCCTGACGCGTGCAGTAGAACACGCCGTTCACGTTGGTCTCGATCA
This sequence comes from uncultured bacterium, assembly GCA_964483945.1. Classification (GTDB taxonomy): domain Bacteria; phylum Eisenbacteria; class RBG-16-71-46; order RBG-16-71-46; family RBG-16-71-46; genus JAIOPA01. Next base: position 2,363 of record CAZADU010000219.1, on the reverse strand, counting down.
CGGCGTGCCAGTCCTCGAGGCTCATGCTGGCGACCGGCGCGAACAACCCGACGCCGGCGTTGTTCACCAGCACGTCCACGCCGCCCAGGTCGCGGTCGACAGCGGCGAACAGCGCGTCCACCTGCTCGTGCTGCCGCACGTCGCACGCATAGCCGCGCGCGCCGTGGCCGATGTCGCGCGCGGCCGCGTCGGCCTGCTCCGCGCTGCGCGAGGTGAGCGCCACGGTCACCCCTTCTGCTGCCAAAGCCTCCGCGATGCCGCGGCCGATGCCGCGATTGCCGCCGGTGACGACGGCGACCTTGCCCTTGAGCGACGCCATGGCTGCCTCCTCGGGGTGCACAGGATCCTGCTCGAGGGGGCAGCGTAGCCGATGCGGCGGCGGGCGACATCGCGCCGCGAGCCTCAGGTCGCATGGCGTGTCTGAATCCAACTGCTGTCATCCCGGTGCGGGGCTGGACCGCGTCGGCTCCCGCGAATGAAGCAGCTGATGGTCCTGCGCTCACGAGCGCTGGGCCCGGCCCGCCCTATTCCCGGTTCAAATCCCTCGGCCCGATCCGTCGCAGCATGCGCGCGTCGCCGTCGCCCTCGCGTGCGATCTCGACGAAAGTGCCGGGCGCGAACGACTCGTCGTCGCCGGTGAGTTCCTGCATCAGTCGCCCCACGAGCGGCAGGTGGGTGACCACCAGCACCGGTGTCGCCACCGGCACGGCCTCGAGGATGGCGGCGAGCGCTTCCTCGGGCTCACCCTCGGGCAGCAGGTCGGGCAGCACGTGCGTCTCGACTGCGATGCCCAACTCGGAGGCCAGCAGCATCGCGCTGTCACGCGCCCGTCGGTACGGGCTCGTCACGATCGCAGCGGGCCGCCAGCCCTCGCCATCCAGCCGGGCGGCCAGGCGGCGCACATAGGCTTCCCCTTCGGGCAGGAGTGCCGCGTCGGGGTCCTGGCCGGCGGCGAGGCCATGGCGCATCAGAGCGAAGATCCGGATCATGGAGTGCAGAAGAAATGACCTCCGGCGGACGGGGTCAAGCGAAAAGCGATGGCTCAGCATCGCGGGAGCCGGCGTGGCGTGATCTGGGAAAGCGATTTCTCGCGGCGTTTCAGCTGCGCGGTAGCTACGCGGCAGCCACGGACGGCCCCGAACGGGACTTCTCCTGACCAGTAGTTGCATGCCCCGTGCCGCGCCGATAGCATCGCCGCCCACTCTATTCGGGGGCCCGCCGCGACATGCCGCGTGCCCCGCCCAGGGAGCACCCCGCCCGATGAGCCGGTTCCTCGACCAATTGCGCGACCGCGTCCTGTTCTTCGACGGCGGCATGGGCACGCAGGTCCAGGCGCGCGAACTCACGCCCGAGGACTACGGCGGCAAGCGATGGGACGGCTGCATCGACTACCTGTCGCTGACACGCCCCGACGTGGTCGAGGCCATCCACGCCGCCTACTTCGACGCCGGCGCCGACGTGGTCGAGACCAATTCGTTCCAGGCCTCGCGCACGCGGCTCGAGGAATGGGGCCTGGGCGAACGCACGGTCGAACTCAACCGCGCCGCTGCCGCAGCGGCCCGCCGCGTTGCGGACCGCTACGAGTCGACCGACGGCCGGCCGCGCTTCGTCGCGGGCTCGATGGGACCGTCCGGCTACCTGCCGTCATCCGAAGACGCCGATCTGGGCAAGCTCTCGTTCGCTGACCTCGTGCCGCCGTTCCGAGACCAGGCGCAAGGGCTGCTGGAGGGTGGCGCGGACGTGCTCATCCTCGAGACCTGCCAGGACATTCTTGAGCTCAAGGCTCAAATCCTGGCGAGCCGTGAGGCCATGGTGCTCACCGGGCGCAAAGTGCCCCTCCAGTGCTCGATCACGCTGGACCCCACAGGTCGCATGTTGCTCGGCACGGACTACCGCGGAGCACTCGCCACGCTTGAGGCCCTTGCGGTGGACGTCATCGGCCTGAACTGCTCGACCGGCCCCGACCTCATGCGCGACGCGGTGCGCTACCTGTGCGAAAACGCCGGCACGCCGGTGCATTGCATCCCCAACGCCGGCCTGCCCATCAACGATGGCGGCCGCACGCTGTACCCGATGCGCCCCGAGCCGTTCGCCGAGACGCTGCGGGAGTTCGTGCTCGACATGGGAGTGAACATCGTCGGCGGCTGCTGCGGCACCACGCCTGAGCACATCCAGAGCCTGGTCGCGGCGGTCGGCCGCGGCACGAAGCCGCGCCCGCGTCCGGGCCGCGGCCGCTGGCACGTATCGAGCGGCATGACCGCGGTGGCACTCGAGCAGGAGCCGCGGCCGCTGCTGATCGGCGAGCGACTCAACACGCAGGGCTCGCGCCGGATCAAGCGCATCGCCATCGAGGGCACGCTCGA
>CAZADU010000218.1:0-1889 GCA_964483945.1 uncultured bacterium | reverse complement strand
GGTCACGTCCCCGCCCGTCCTGGATCAGCAGTTCGACCCGGGCGCGACCGCGGCACTGGTCACGAGAATCCAGCACCAGCGCGCGCAGCGAGGCGAGCCGCTCGGGAAGGGCTTGTTCCACGTCGAGGCCCGCGATCGCCTTGGCCGAGACCGCCAGAACCTGTTCGGCGGCGGGATTCAAATAGCCGATCACGCCCGAGCGATCCACGGTCAGGATCCCGGTGGCGAGATGGCGAAGGATGGCGTCGTTGTCCACGCGCACCCGGTCCAGCTCCTTCTCGGTGCGCTCGAGGTCGCCAGCCGCTCGCTGCACGCGGTCGCCGAGCAGGCCGGCGAGCACGCCGACGATGGCGAGAAACGTCACCATGAGTTCGGGTCGTACCGGGCCGACGACGACCGTCTGGTGCCCGCCCAGTGGTGCTGCGAGCGCAGGCAACAGCAGGAAGCCCGCTCCCGCTGCGGCCGCGGCCAGCAGTCCGCCGGGAATTCGTCCGAGCACTCCTCCGGTGATCACGACCAGCGCGTAGAACAGCACGAACTGGCTGCCCCGCCCGCCTGTGTAAGCGGCGAGCCAGGTGACCAGCGCCAGGTCCACGGCCAGTTGTGCCGCCGTCTGCAGCTCCAGCCCGCGGCCGAGACGCACGGCCATCGACCATGCCACCGACACCCCCGCCACCGCGGCGAGCGCGACGGTGAGCAGCAATGCCGGCCGGTCGGTGACGTCGGGCCGGAGCAGCAGGCCCGACGGCAACGCCAGCGAAGCCACGAGCACGCGGCCCAGCACCAGCTGGTGGATCGCATTCCAGCCGTCGCGACGCGACCCGGGGACCGCGAAGGCCCCCGGGGAAGCGAACGCGCGCCGGAACGTGGGAGTGTTCACGTCAGTCCCCGCCTGCCACGACACTGATCAGCTTGAACATCGGCAGGTACATGGCCACGACCATGCCACCGACGATGCCACCCATGATCACGATCATGACCGGCTCGATGATGGACGTGAGCGTGTCCACCGCCGTGTCGACTTCCGCTTCGTAGAACACAGCGATCTTCGTGAGCATCTCGTCCAGAGCACCCGTCTGCTCGCCGACCGCGATCATCTGCGTGACCATCGGTGGGAACACGCCCGACGCCTTGAGCGGTGCCGACACGGTCTCGCCCTCACGAATCGAGGCACGAGCGCTCATGATGGCCTCCGCGATCACCTTGTTACCCGCGGTGCGGGCGGTGATCTCGAGACCGCTCAGGATGGGCACACCCGACGCGATCAGCGTACCGAGCGTGCGGGTGAAGCGCGCCACCGCGCCCTTCAGCAACACGTCGCCCAGCACCGGCATGCGGATCATGAAGCCATCGATCTGGCGCTGGCCGACCTCGGTCGCGTAGTAGCGCTGCAGCAGCACGAAGCCGCCGATCATGGCCAGCAGCGCGGCCCACCACCAATGCACGAGGATGCCCGACATGATGAGCACGATCTTCGTGGGCAGCGGCAGCTCTCCGCCGAAGTCGGTGAACATCTTGGCGAACGTCGGGATGATGAAGATCAGCATGAACGACGTCGCACCCATGGCCACGGTGAGCACGACCGCCGGGTAGACCAGCGCGCTCTGCACCTTGCGCTTCAGCGCGTCGGCCTTCTCGATGTAAGTAGCCAGACGCATGAGGATCTCGTCCAGCACACCGCCGGCCTCGCCGGCGGCCACCATGTTGCGGGACAGATCGTCGAACACGTTCTTGTGTTTGCCGAGGGCGTCGGCCAGCGTGGAGCCGGCCTCGACCTCGCGGGTCGTGTCGGCGATGACCCTGCCGAACGACGGCTTGCTGGCCTGTTTCGCGAGGATATCCAGGCACTGCACCAGCGGCAGACCGGCCGAGATCATGGTTGCGAACTG
>CAZADU010000217.1:0-5284 GCA_964483945.1 uncultured bacterium | reverse complement strand
ATCCGATCGCCATCCGGCGACAACGCCAACGATGAAATGTCGCCGCCCGAGCCCGTGCGGCTGGCCGAAGTGGACGCGATCGTGGCCGAACTCGAGGCGACGCTGCGCGTGACACGAGCATGGCCGGCATGCTCGTGCTGATCGGCGCGGGTCGTACCGAGGAACCGCTCGACCCCGTGCGCGTGCTCACCAACCGTTCCAGTGGCCGCATGGGGTTCGCGCTGGCCGAGGCCGCGCGCGACCGCGGTGCGCACGTGACGGTGGTCGCCGGTCCAGTGAGCGTGGACCCGCCGCACGGCGTGCAGGTGCAGCGCGTGACCACCGCACTGCAGATGCAGCGCGCCATGAGCGAGGCGGCGGCCAAGGCCGACGTGGTGCTGATGGCCGCCGCGGTTGCCGACTACCGGCCGGCGCGACCGTCGGCGCAGAAGATCAAGCGCTCGGGCGAGCCGCTCACGATCACGTTCGAACCTAATCCCGACATCTTGGCTGGGCTCGGTGACGCCAAGCGCGCGGAGCAGACGCTGGTCGGCTTCGCGCTCGAGACGCAGGACGGCGTGGCGAACGCGCGCCGCAAACTCGCGGCCAAGGGCGCCGACCTGATCGTCTTGAACTCGCCCGAGGCCGGTATTGGTGGCGAGACCAATCTGGTCACGCTCGTCGAGGCCCTGTCCGCGGTGGAGCTGCCCGAAGCGAGCAAACGAGAAGTGGCCGAGCGCATCCTCGACCGCGTGCTGGAGCTGCGCGGCGACGCGGGTCGCTCGGCGACGCTGACGCTGGCCAAGCCGGAGCAGGGCGCTGCCAAGCGTGCTGGCGGCGCTGCAAAGCGTGCCAGTGCCGAAGCTGCCGCCGCGAAACGTGCCGCTGCGAAGCGTGGCGGCACGAGGGGCCGGCCATGAGCGACGATCTCCGCAGCGAGGCCGCCAGCATCGCGCGCGCCGTGCGCCGCAAGGTCGAGCGCGAGCGCGCGCTCGGAGGCGGCGAGTTGCTGGCGAGTGGCGTGGCGCGCTCGCGTGGTGCGGAGAAGGCGTTCGGCGCGACCGTGATCGAGCTGCCGCCGTTCACCGACGAGCTTCATCCTTCGGCACTGGCTGGAGGCCGTGATGCCCTCGCCGCCACCGCGCTGCCCGTGCTCGACATCGTCGCCGCCGAGGCGCGCGCCTGCACCCAGTGCGGACTGTGCACTACTCGCACCCACGCGGTGCCCGGCGTGGGCTCGGCGCGCTCCGGCATCGTATTCGTGGGCGAGGCCCCGGGTGCGGACGAGGACGCGCGCGGCGAGCCGTTCGTGGGCCGCGCGGGCGAACTGCTCACCAAGATGATTGCCGCCATGGACGAGAAGAAGCTGATCCCGGGTGTGACGCTGTCGCGTGAGACCGTGTACATCGTCAACGTGCTCAAGTGCCGCCCGCCCGAGAACCGCAATCCGTTGCCGCACGAGATCGAGGCCTGCTCGCCCTATCTGCTGCGCCAGCTCGAGGCCCTGAAGCCGCGCATCATCTGCTGCCTTGGCAAGTTCGCCGCCGAGCTGCTATTGCAGTTGAAGGGCACGGTCACGAGCATGCGCGGCAAGACGTACCGCTGGCGCGGTGCCAAGCTCATCGTGACGTACCACCCCGCCTACCTGCTGCGCAGCCCGAGTGCCAAGCGTCCCGTCTGGGATGACCTGCAGCGCCTCGCGCAGGAATACTTGATCGACTAGCGGACTCCCACCGGTTCAGTGTCCACCGGTCCAAAATAGCCTCAGTGCAGGCGCAAAGCGCGATTTCGGCCTGCGTGCGACATTAAGGCTACACAGCCCCCGCCTCACAGCGCCGCCTCCGGCGCTCTCGTAAAGGACCACCGCCATGTCCGACACCATGCACACCAGCGCCGGAGGCCCCCCGGGACTCACGCCGCCGCAGGCGCTCGACGCTGAGCGCTCGATCCTCGCGGCGATGCTGCTCGACGAGAGCGCGATCGGGCGCGCCGTCGAGTTGATCGAGGCGTCGGCGTTCTATCGCACCGCGCACGCCAAGCTCTACGAGGCCATCGTCGCGCTCTACAACTCCGGCTCACCGGCCGACCTGATCACGGTGTGCGAGAAGCTGCGCGAGCGCGGCGACCTCGAAGCCGTGGGCGGCCCGCCGTTCCTGGCACAGATCATGGAGTACGCCACGACGGCGGCGAACATCGAGCAGCACATCAAGATCGTGCACTCCAAAGCGATCTTGCGGCAGCTGATCAAGGCCAGTACCGAGATCCAGCAACAGGCCTATTCGGGTGGCGAGGAGACGGCCGACATCCTCGACCGCGCCGAGGCGCGCATCTTCGGCATCACCGACCAGCGCATTCGCGAGGGGTTCGTGAGCGTGGGGCAGCTGCTGAAGCCCGCGTTCGACAGTATCCAGAAGTTGTTCGAGCGCAAGGTTCAGATCACCGGCGTGCCGAGCGGCTGGGACGACCTCGACAAGCTCACCAGTGGCTGGCAGCCGGGCGATCTGGTGATCCTGGCGGGCCGGCCAGCCATGGGAAAGTGCGTGTCGTGGCGCACCCTCCTCGTGGACCCCGACACCGGCGAACGCCTGACCATCGAAGAGGCCATCCGCCGCCGGCAGCCGCGCATCCACGGTCTCGACGACCAGGGCGTGGTGCAATTCGTGCGTGTCGGTGACTGGATCGACAGTGGGGTCAAGCCCTGCTTCCGCGTCACGACGCGGCTCGGGCGCACCATCGAGGTGACGGGGCACCATCCGTTCTTGACTGTGAACGGCTGGACGCCGCTGCACGACCTGCGCATGGGCGACTGCATCGCCGTGCCGCGCATCGTCCCGGTCGAGGGCCACGACACGACTTGGTCGTTCGAGCGCGTGCGGTTGTTCGCGTACCTGATTGCCGAGGGGGGGCTCACGCGGGACGTGCCCATGTTCACTACCGCAAGTCCCGAGCACCTCGGCGACTTCAGGCACTGCCTCGAGCATGAGTTCCCACAGTGCGAGATGAACGTGCAGCCGGACGGCATCACGTACCGGCTGTCGCGCAAGCTCGAGCACCGGAAGGACGGCCCTGTCCATGGCGGGATCAAGAACCCGGTCAAGGCGTGGCTCACCGAACTGGATCAGATGGGCCGCAGGTCCGAGGCCAAGTACCTTCCCGGCATCGTCTGGGCCTGGGATCACGCTCGGCTGGCCGAGTTCCTGCGCGTGCTCTTCAGCTGCGACGGGACCATCTACGACATGAACGGGTACCCGCGCATCGAGTTCACGGTGGCCTCCGAGCGGCTCGCGCGCGACGTGCACCACGCTCTATTGCGGTTCGGCATCGTGGCCAAGTTCTGGCAGAAGACCGTGAAGGCCTGGCGCGTCGAGTTGACCGCGCCTGAGGAAGTTTCGCGCTATCAGCGATTCATCGGCTGGATCTGCGAGAAGGCCACACGATTGCCTGCCGAGAAGTTCGAACACGAGGGCACCCATCGTCACGCGTGTTCCGGCGCCGCACCGCGTGAGACTTGGGATTTGGTGCGGGCGTCCACGCGCCGCGCCGGGCTCACACTGAGCGATCTCGCGCGCATGACCGGCGAACGCACCGAGAGCGGCTACAACGCACACACTTCGCGTGCCATCCGGCGCGAGCGGCTTGAGCGCTACGCGGTGGCGCTGGCCGACCCCGAGCTACTGCGCGTGGCGAGCGAAGACCTCTACTGGGACGAGATCATCGAGATCGCAACGGTGGGGGAGATGCAGGTCTACGACCTGAACGTACCCGCGGGATCGAACTTCATCGCCAACGACATTTGCGTACACAACACCTCCGCAGCGATGAACATGGCAGAGAATGCCGCCATCAGGGCAAATATTCCCGTGGCAGTATTCTCATTGGAAATGAGCAAGGAGCAGTTGGCCCTCCGACTGCTGTGCTCACAGAGCGAAGTGCCGCTGCACAAGGTGCGTACGGGCTTCCTCGGCAACGAGGACTGGCCGCGGCTCACCACGGGCGCGGGGCTGCTTCAGAAGGCACCGATCATGATCGACGACTCACCGTCGCTGTCGGTACTGGAGATCCGCGCGAAGTGCCGCCGGCTCAAGTCCGAGGGCAAGCTGGGCTTGGTCGTGATCGACTACCTGCAGCTCATGCGCAGCAGCACGCCGGCGGAGAACCGCGTGCAGGAGATCTCGCAGATCTCGCGCGGACTGAAGGGTCTGGCCAAGGAACTCGGCATCCCGATCATCGCACTGTCGCAGCTCTCACGCGCCGTCGAACAGCGCGGCGGCGGCGGCCGCCCGCAGTTGTCGGATCTTCGCGACAGCGGGTCAATTGAGCAGGATGCCGACGTCGTGATCTTCGTCTACCGCGAGGTCATGTATAAGCCGGCCACGCCCGAGCCCGGCAAGGCGCAGCTCATCATCGCCAAGCAGCGCAACGGCCCCACCGACGACGTGAACCTGACATTCCTGCGCGAGTGCACCAAGTTCGTGCCTTACAGTCCGGTGATGTCGGGCGAGACCGAGCCGGGGTTCTGAGCTCATGAGCAACGGCACGCGGCCGTTCGCGTACCTGCGCGGGCCCGCCCTCGAGGGCGTGGCCGAGGTGGGGCGCATCGCTTTGCTCGTCGGCTCGACGTTCCGGCAGCTGGGGCGTGGCATGCGTTCGCTCCACCTTGTCGTGGACGAGATGCATACCATCGGCGTCCAGTCGCTCGTCTTGGTACTCATCGTCAGCCTGTTCACCGGCGCCGTCGCTGCGGTGCAGGCGGCCTACCAGTTCTCGAACGTCGTGCCGCTCAAGTACATCGGTTCGGTCATCCTGCGCTCGGTCATCATCGAGCTGGGGCCGGTGCTCACCGCGCTCATCATCGGCGGCCGGGTGGGAGCGTCCATCGCGGCCGAGCTGGGCACGATGCGCGTCACCGAGCAGATCGACGCGCTCGAGGCGATGGCGATCAACCCGGTACGCTACCTGGTCGTGCCGCGCGTGGTGGCGTCCATCTTGATGCTGCCCATTCTCGTCATGATCGCCAACACGGTTGCCGTCTTTGGCGGCTATGTCGTGGCCATCACCAGCATCGGCGTCACCACGCACACGTACGTGACGGGCTTGAAGGACTTCTTCTATATGAAGGACCTGCTCTCGGGCATCATCAAGGCGGTGTTCTTCGGCGGCATCATCGGCTGGATGGGTTGCTACCACGGTTTTCGGACGGAGGGCGGCGCCGAGGGCGTGGGCCAGGCCACCACGCGCGCCGTGGTGTCGTCGTGCGTGCTGGTGCTGATCAGCGACTACGTGCTGGCCAACGTGCTCTTCCGGT
>CAZADU010000216.1:0-2989 GCA_964483945.1 uncultured bacterium | reverse complement strand
TCCAAGTGGACCCGGCCAGACACGGTCCCTGCTCAACTCTCCACTCCAGTCGCCGTCATGGACTCTCCCAAGGGGCTCGAGATGATCCGCGGATTCGGCATGCTCATGCTGTGTATGGCCCTGCTGAACGTCCCCTCCGCCAGCGCACAGGGGCCGGATTCCACCTCGATTCCGCCTGCCGCCCGTGAAGATGGTGGCGCCCCCTCGGCCAAGCCGACGCTGAGGGTGCAGGCCATCGCGTCGGGGGCCGAGAAGGCCATTCGGCTCGACGGCCGGCTGACCGAGCCGGAATGGGCGACCGAGGACTCGATCGCGAATCTCACCCAGTTCGAGCCCGAGGAGGGCATCGCACCCGCCGGGCGCACCGTCGTGCGCGTGCTCGCCAGCCCCACGGGCATCGTCATCGGCTTTCGCTGTGAGGGCGACACGTCCGCGATCGTGGCGTTTTCCAAAGCCCGTGACGTCGAGCTGGACGAGGAGGACCACGTCTTGATCGTGCTGGACACGTTCGGCGATGAGCGCTCGGGGTACGTGTTCGCTGTCAATCCGGCGGGATCTCGATTCGACGGGCTCATCAACTCGCAGGGCGACGATGTGAATAGCAGTTGGGATGCCTTGTGGGAAGCCGGCGTGTCGCGGGACGCGACCGGTTGGAGTGGCGAGATCCGGATCCCCATCCAGAGCCTGAGCTTCAAGAGCGGGCTGGATCACTGGGGACTCAATCTCGAGCGTCGTGTGCAGAGCCTCCAGGAATCGAGCCGCTGGTCGGGTGCGAAGCGCGATTTCGAGATCTTCCAGATGACGCAGGCGGGCGTGCTGGCGGGGCTGCCCAAGTTCGATCAAGGGCTCGGGTTGACGGTGCGGCCGGCCGTGGTGGGCAAGTATTTCGTGCCCGACCCGGGTGAGGATCGTGAGTTCGAGAGCCAGGTGAGCCTCGATGTCACCCAGAAGCTGGGGCCCAACCTGACCGCCAATCTCACGGTGAATACGGACTTCGCCGAGACCGAAGTGGATCAGCGACAGACCAACTTGTCGCGCTTCGACATCCTGTTCCCCGAAAAGCGCTCGTTCTTCCTGGACGGTGCGGACATCTTCGAGTTCGGCCTCGGAATGGACCTCGAGGACGCTCCCGTGCTGCCGTTCTTCAGCCGCCGCATCGGTATCTTCACACCCGAGGGCGAGGACGAGGGCACCGAGGTGCCGATCATCGTCGGCGGCAAGATCCAGGGCCGCGTCGGCCAGACCAACCTGGGCGGGTTGATCGTGAGCACGGACGCGGTCGAGGACGTCGCGGTGCCTCAGACCGAGATGGGCGTCGTGCGCTTGAATCGGAACGTGTTCTCCGAGTCCACGTTCGGTCTGCTCGCCACCTCGGGCGACCCGCTCGGACGACGAAGCTGGACCGCGGGTGGCGACTTCACCTACCGCACTTCGAAGTTCCGTGACGATAAGAACCTCCAGATGGGCGTGTGGGCAGTCAAGATGGACCGCGACAGTCTCGAGGACGATCGCATGGCCTACGGCGGAAAGATCGCCTATCCGAATGACCTTTGGGACCTCGAGGCGACGTACTTCCGGATCGGTGAGGACTTCGACCCCTCGCTGGGCTTCGTGCAGCGCGTCGGCCACGTGGTCTACGGCGCGGCCAAGGTGAGTCCCCGGCCCGAGAAGTCCAGCGTCCGTGTGTTCACGACCGGCGCCTCCTACTTCCAGGTCTCGGCGCTGGATGGGGGCTGGGAGAGCTATCTGGCGGCCATCACCCCGGCCGACGTGCTGTTCGAAAGCGGCGATCGCGTGGCTGTCCTGGTCGAGCCGCAGGGCGAACGTCCGCTCGAGCCGTTCGACGTATTCGATTCGCCGGAGCTGACCGTGGAACTACCGCCCGGGGACTACCAGTGGACGCGCTACGCTGTGACGGGAACGCTGGCGGCACAACGCGCGGTGAGCGGCGAGCTCACCTACTCGTTCGGTGGTTTCTACGGCGGCGATCTCCAGACGCTCGAGGCCGACGTGCGCTTCAAGCCGCACTCGGTGCTCTCGCTGCAACTGACCGGCGAACGCAATGAGGCGAAGCTGCCCGAGGGTGATTTCACCCAGTACCTCTACGGGCTCCGCTCCGAACTCAAGCCGACCCCGAACTTCCAGCTCTCGAACTTCCTGCAGTACGACAACGAGAGCCGTTCGATGGGTTCCTCGTCGAGACTGCGCTGGACGTTCCATCCGCAGGGCGACCTGTTCGTCACGTTCAACCAGAACCTGGTAAAGACGTTCACCGATCCCAAGGATCGCTTCGTCTTCCTGACCGACGAACTCATCGTGAAGCTCCAGTACGCGTTCAGGCGCTAACGGGCCGCCAGCATCGCGGGCGCTGAGCCATCAATCGTCTCGTATGAGCGGATGTTCGAGCCGTGCTGAACAACGTGCAAGCCGCGGCAAACGCTCGAGCCACCGTGCCGCGTCACGAAGTGCGCACATGAAATAGAGATTGTCATCGCAAGCGCGGCAGGTTCAAACTTATGAAGTGACTCGCAAGTGTCGGGATGGGTGACACCACCACTCATTCGACGGCAGGACGAGGGTTTGGTCGGCGCCACTCGATGGTGAGCGAATGATCTCCGGTCCTCGCGTCCATGAGTTTCGCCGATCTGTGCGGTGACGCTGGCCCGCCGCGGCCTTCGTCGAATCGTTGGATAAGGAGGTCTGAATCCCATGCTCCACAATGGTGACCAGTCTGGAAGTTCCTCCGAGCGTCCGATCCTGGTCGCGACGGATCTCCACAAGTCGTACGGTCAGAGAGCCGCGCTCAAGGCGCTTTCGTTCAAGCTGGCGCCGGGGCGCATCCTGGGTTTCCTGGGTCCGAATGGTGCGGGAAAGACCACCGCGATTCGCATCCTCACGACGATGATGGCGCCCGACACCGGCTCGTTCGTCGTGGATGGCATCAGTTCGGGTGACCCCGACCAAATCCGGCGCCGGATCGGCGTGCTCC
>CAZADU010000215.1:0-3464 GCA_964483945.1 uncultured bacterium | reverse complement strand
CTCATGCGGGCGCATCCGGCAGTTCGGCCGTGTCCTCGATGCCGATGCTGCCCCGCCCACAAGCAGCGCACGGAATGCGGAACCGGCGCAGGTCGGCTCGGGCGAACGCGTCGTGTATGTCGTGGCGCGCCTCGACCGGATCACCCATGTTCGTGGCCAAGCGCGCCGCAGCCACCGCCTGCGTGACCGCCAGCATCGGAGCGCCGGTGAGCGCGGGCTCGTCCAGCAGTGCGGCCGACAGCTCGCGCGCGAGCGGTGCGGCCACGCGCGCCACGTCCTCCCGCGCGCCGAGCCGGGCCCAGCCCACGAGCTGCATCGCGCGGTCCCAGAACGTGGCGTGCTCGAACTCGGCCTCGGCCCCATGCAGTGTGGCGAGTGTCGCCTCACCGAGGGTCGCAGCACCTTCGCCACCCCGGCGAGCGAGTTCGCGCTCGACGAGCAGCGTCCACAACAGGCGGCCCGGTGTCGGATCGCTCCAGTACGCCGACGCCTCGCCCACTTGGGCGCGGGCTTTCAAGATCGTCTTCGCATCGGGCAGCGCTTCGCTCGTGGCGACGGCCTGTTCGAGCGCGAGTGCTGCGCGATCCCAGCGAGCTTCGAATGCGTCACCTGAGAGCGCCAGATCGAGCGCGGCCTCATCGCGGCGCCCGGCGCGTGCGAGCAGCGCGCCGCGCGCGAGCCGGGCGCGCGCATCCTCGTGCGTCGCCAGCACGCGGCTCCAGTGCGCGAGCGCTGCCTCGAGCTCTCCAAGCCGCTCGTGGGCGATGGCGCGTGCCGCGAGCGCACGCGGGTCGGCGTCCTCCGCAGCCGCGAGCACGCCATGCCAGTCGCCGTGCGAGATCGCGGCGAGCAGTGCTCGCCGCGCCGGCGGGTCGCCGGCAGCGCTCGACGGTGGTGCCAGGTCGGTCAGGTAGCGCGGACGCTCGGGCAGGATCGAGGCCAGCGGGTCCACGTCGCCCGCCCATGCGCCCAGCACGGCATCCAGGTGCTGCAGCTCGCCCCACAGCTCTACGAACCGCGGCGAGGCGGTGTGCGGCGCACCGCAGCGCTCGCAGCGCTGGCCCGAGGCTGCTGCCGGCAGCACGGCGGCGGTCTGACACGACTCGCACCACACGTCGTGCCCCTCGGCAGACGGGCCCACCCAGGCCGAGACCTCGCACACATCGCAGGCCAGCCGCCAGCGCGCGCCGCTACTAGATGCCACCGAAACTCTGTGCGCGCGTGCCGCGCTCGTAGTAGACCTCGCGCTGGTCGCGGATGCCGAGGCGGAAGTAGTACTCGGTCTCGCCACCGATCAAGAACGTGCGCGAGAACGACGCGTTCCAGCAGTGGATCTTCCGTGTCAGGTTGAAGCGCTGCAGGATCACGCTGCGTGCGGTGAGATCGAGGCCCGCCTGGTAGTCGAACGACCAGTTCTCCGTGAGCTGGTAGTTGAGCACGCCGTTCACCGACTCACGGGACGACCAGCTGGGGCCCTGGTAGCCGCCCGCGTAGGAATACGCGAGGGCGAGCGACCACGCCTCACGGAAGTCCGGGGCCTCCTCGCCCACGGTGAGCAGCTGGGCCTCGGTGCCCACGCGTTGTGCTTGCGGCTTGCCTCCGCCGCGGCTGTTGAGGCTGGCCCCGATGTTGTAGTTGAACGCGCGCAGCGGGCGCTGCGAATACACGTCGATCGAGCTGCTGGCGTCGGCATTCAGGTAGCCCGGCGGCTGCAGCCGGATGGACGACGCCACCGGCCCGAGCGGGTGGAGCAACCCGTTCTCGCGATACAGGAAATCGTACGAGCTGCTCGTCGTCCACGACAGCAGGTTGTCGAGCCGGGTGATCTTCTCGCCGCGCGTGTACTTGGCCTGGATGCGGTGGTCCATCGTGAACTGCGCGCGTGTCGTCTTGCGTCCGGAGAACAGTCCGATATCGCCGAAGCCCTTGAACTTGTCGCGAGTGAACCCGTTCGAGTCGGTGTAGGAGAGCCCGGGGAAGTCCGGCGCGTAGGCGATGCTCACCGCGGGGCTGAAGACGTGCCGCAGCGCCAGACCGCTCACCGGCGGCTTGTAGACTCTGTAGAACGTGCTCGACGTGCCCAGGTTCGACAGCCACACCGCGGACGGCACCACCTTGTTGCCCTGTTCATCGTGGTCCCACAGCACGGCGTTCCCGGCGAACGACGGGGCGAAATTGATCCAGCCGAACAGCCGCCGTGAGTCGGTGAGCGCGAACGCGCTCGACGCCGCCCAGCGCCTGTCCTCGGCCGTCGTGATGGCATTGACCGAGTCCGGCGCACCGGCTCCGTTAGTGAAATAGTCCCGGCCCGAGACGAACCCACGTTGCGTGAGCTGGGACAGGAACCGTCCGTTCAGATTCAGGTACGTGGTCGCGAGCGCCTTTCCCATCGGCGTGTCCTTGATCGACGCATACGAACCCAGAGCGCGCGTCGGCACCGACGCTGACAGCGACGGCATCGTCATCGTCAGGCTCTGCAGTGCCGCCTGCGTGCCCACGGCGGGCGGCGGTCTCGAGCCGGAGCCGTCCGGATCCTGAAGTTCAAGGTCGGCGTCGAGGTCCTCGCGCCGGTCCACGACCGCATTGAGCGAGATCCACTCGGCGTAGTGCGAGATCTGGGCACTCGACGTGAGGAAGCGATTCAGGCGCTGCTGCAGCGACTGACCCGACAACGCGCTACCGCTGTACTCGCGGCTCGAGACGAAGTTCGCGAGCAGCGAGAAGCGTGTGCGATCGCTGAGCGTCTGCTGGTGGTTGGCGTAGAAGCGCCAGTCCTCGCTGCCGTTGAAATCGTTGCGCTCGAACTGCCCCTCGATGCGTCCGTCGAATGCATACAGCAATTTGTAGTTGAGCTCGCCGCGCGTCAGCCACGAGGGCTGCGCCTGGTAGTAGTCGCCGCCCAGCGTGAGGTCGAAGTACTCGTTGGGAGCCCAGTAGTAGCCGGCGTTGCGGATGAACTGACCGGTCGTGGTGTTGAACCCGAACTCGAACTGCGGAAACATGAAGCCCGAGTGACGCCCCCGCCGGATGGGGAACACGTAGAACGGCAGCGCCAGCACCGGCACGTTGCGCAGGTAGAACACCACCGGCTTCGCGACCAGCTTGTCCTTCATGTAGATCTTCATGTAGCGCGCCGAGAAGTGGTAGTGCGGATGTTCAAGATCGCACGTGCTGTACGAACCGCCCAGCACGTCCAGCTGGTTCTCGGTGGCCTTGCGGATCTGCTTGCCGTGATACAGGCCCTGCTCGTACTTGGTGGTGGCCTGGTAGATGGTGCCGACTCGCCGGTCCATGTCGTAAGTCATGAGCTGGCCGGTGACTTCGTCGCCCTTTTCGATCAGCTGTGGCTTGCCCTCGGCGACGAGCGTGCCCTCCTCGCTGTCGAACACCACGCGTCGTGCGCGAAGCTCCATCGCGCGGTAGTTCAGGTGTGCGTCACCGTCCAGCACGATCTCGTTGCGCGG
>CAZADU010000214.1:0-5675 GCA_964483945.1 uncultured bacterium | reverse complement strand
TCCCGAACAAAAGGGGTTTACAACCCAAGGGCCTTCATCCCCCACGCGGCGTCGCTCGGTCAGGGTTTCCCCCATTGCCGAAGCCTCTCGACTGCTGCCTCCCGTAGGAGTCTGGGCCGTATCTCAGTCCCAGTGTGGCTGGACATCCTCTCAGACCAGCTATCCGTCGAAGCCTTGGTAGGCCATTACCCCACCAACAAGCTGATAGATCGCGAGACCATCCTGAAGCAAAATTCATTTCTTCACCTCACCATGCGGTGTTGTGAAGGTATCCGGTATTAGCTCCGATTTCCCGGAGTTATCCCAGTCTTCAGGGCAGGTTTCTCACGCGTTACTCACCCGTTCGCCACTCTACTTGAAGGATTGCTCCTTCTTTCGCGTACGACTTGCATGCCTAATCCACGCCGCCAGCGTTCGTTCTGAGCCAGGATCAAACTCTCCATGGTGAAAATCTGGAGATCATGCAAGGGCCAAGGCCCCCGCATGGATCAATTGCAAGGTTACTCACGTCGCCAGGCCACACTGCGCCTGCCGACATGGACTTGCCGGGCTTTCGAAGTCACGTGCGCTATTCAATTTTCAAAGATCGGTGCGCAGTCCGCGCTTATGTTTCAGCAGCGCAGACACGTCTAACGCCTCCCGCGATGCGAGAAGCGGACGGGGAACTTAGCCTCAGCTGCTGTTGGTGTCAACAGGGGTACTTCGAGGTAGGCGTAGTTCCTGCAGCGCGGGCAATATAGTGGGGCACGGAGCTGGATGTCAACCCGCCCCGCAAGAGGCCACCTAACGCTTGTGGTATAACGAGTTACAGGCCAGTTGGCCGGCCGGTACGGAGCCCCGCTTGGTCAAGCGCATGACAAGAAGGACTGCCCCGCCGTGTCTCGTCGGCCCGTTCGCGTGTCCGCGCGGACACACCGCGACTGGACGCGCGCGAGTGCGTAAGTTATCCACTGCATTCGCGGCGCGCACGATGTGCGCCGGGCTGCAACGGCGCACGCGCGCCACATCAGGGAGCCGCAACGTGACGAAGCCCGATTTTCACGGGGACTTGCAAGCCCGCGGCCTCGTGCACCAGGCCACGTCGGACGATGTGGTGCAGTTGCTGCGCGCGGAATCCGTCACGGCTTACATCGGCTTCGATCCCACCGCCGACAGCCTGCACGTGGGCAGCCTGCTGCAAGTGCTCGGGCTCATGCGGCTGCAGCGCGCAGGCCACCACCCCATCGCCGTCGTCGGCGGCGGCACGGGCATGATCGGCGACCCGAGCGGCAAGTCCGCCGAGCGCAATCTGCTCACCGCAGAGATCATCGACGCCAACCTCGCGGGCCAGCGCGCTCAACTCGAGCACTTCCTCGACTTCTCCGGCCCGCACGCAGCGCGTGTGGTCAACAATCTTGACTGGCTGGCGAAGCTCGACCTGATCGCGTTCCTGCGCGACGTCGGCAAGCACTTCAGTGTGAACGCCATGATCCACCGCGATTCGGTGCAGCTGCGACTGGGCGGGCGCGACCAGGGCATCTCGTTCACTGAGTTCAGCTACTCGCTGCTGCAGGCGTACGACTTCGTCGAGCTCTACGACCGGTTCGGCTGCCGGCTGCAGATGGGCGGCAGCGACCAGTGGGGCAACATCACCGACGGTTGCGAACTGATCCGCCGCCTGCGGCAGGGTGCGGCCTACGGGCTCACGATGCCGCTCATCACCAAGGCCGACGGCAGCAAGTTCGGCAAGACCGAGGCCGGCACCGTGTGGCTCGACGCGCGCCGCACGAGCCCGTTCGCGTTCTACCAGTTCTGGCTCAACACGCCGGATGCCGACGCCGTGCGCTACCTGAACTTCTTCACGTTCCTGAGCCCAGGAGAGATCGCCGACGCGAGCGCACGGCACGCGCAGCGCCCCGAGCAGCGCGAGGCACAGCGGCTACTGGCCGAGCAGGTCACGCGCTTGGTGCATGGCAGTGAGCCGCTCGCGAGCGCGCAACGCGCGACGGTCGTGCTGTTCGAAGGTGGGGATCTTCGCACACTCACGCCTACCGAAATCGCAGAAGGCCTTGGCGATGCACCTCGCACGAATGTGCCCGCGACCGAGCTCTCGGGTGAGGGCCTCGACCTGACCGGTGCGCTTGTGCGTTGCGGCCTCGCGCCTTCCAAGGGTCAGGCCCGCACGTCCATCGAGGCCGGCGCCGTGTCCGTGAATCATGAAGTCGTGAAGGACGCCGCGCGCAGGCTCACGGTAAGGGACCTGCTGGCCGATCGATTCGTGGTACTGCGCCGAGGCAAGAAGACGTACAGCTTGATCGACGTGGCCGGCTGATGGCCGCGGCGAGCGGGCACCCGCCCGCGACAGGGCCTCACGCCATGTTCTCCGGAAAGGCCGTGCCCCGATGACTCCTCCCGATTGGCGACTCGAAAGGAACAGCGCGAGCGACATGGTTCAACCGGCGGTTCGTGCGGCGCGCCAGTTCCCATGGCGCTTCTTCTTCAAGGTGGCAATGATCGCGCTGTTCGGCACGGCCGGTGTGCTGTTCGGCATGGTGCAGTTCCTGCGCCGCGACCTGCCCTCGCCCGAGAAGCTCGCGGCCATGGAGACACCGGTCAAGACCACGGTGTACGACATGCGCGGCCGCGTCCTGCACGAGTTCTACCGCGAGAATCGCTCGGTCGTGCCGCTCAAGGACATCCCGCGGCACCTCGTGAACGCCACGCTGTCCACCGAGGACCGCAACTTCTACAAGCATTGGGGCGTGGATCTGTATGGCGTCGGCCGCGCGGTGGTGACCGACATCATGCACATGAAGCGCGCGCAGGGCGGCAGCACGATCACGCAGCAGCTGGCGCGCAACCTGTTCAACATGTATGAGAAGTCGTTCACCCGAAAGCTCAAGGAGCTGGTGCTCGCGATCGACCTCGAGCGCACCTACTCCAAGGACCAGATCCTCGAGCTGTACTTCAACCAGATCTACTTCGGCGAAGGCGCCTACGGCGTCGAGTCCGCGGCCAAGACGTTCTTCGGCAAGCCGCTCAAGGAACTCACGCTTCAAGAGTGCGCGCTGATCGCGGGCATCCCTGCCAATCCCACGGTGTATTCCCCGCGCCGCAAGCCGGTGGCCGCCACGGCGCGCCGCGGCAAGGTGCTGCGCAACATGCTCACGACCGGGGCCATCACGCAGGTCGAGTTCGACCACGCCATGCAGTCGCCGCTCGGCGTGACCGCGAACCGCTACACCAATGACCGCGCCCCCTACTTCATCGAACTGGTGCGCCTTTACCTCGACGAGAAGTACGGCTCGAACGCCGTCTACGAGGGCGGGCTCAAGGTGTACACCACGCTCGACAATGATCTTCAAGTGCTCGCCGACAAGGCGCTCGAGCGCCACATCGGGCAGCTCGAGAAGGACATGAGGCTCAAGAAGACACGCACCACGTACCTGGCTTCCATCGAGGCCGGGACGACGCCGGCGGGCGGCCGCACGCCTTACATCCAGGGCGCGGTCGTGGCGATCGACCCGCGCACGGGCTCGGTGCGCGCCATGACGGGCGGGCGCGACTGGAACGAGAGCAACTTCAACCGCGCCGTTCAGGCCCTTCGCCAGCCGGGCTCGTCGTTCAAGCCGTTCGTGTACGCCGCCGCACTCGACAACGGCTTCAAACCCACCGACATCGTGGTGGACGAACCGGTCACGTTCCCCGGCGCCGACGGAAAGCCGTACGAGCCGCAGAACTACGACCGCAAGTTCCGGGGGCCGATCACACTGCGATACGCGCTGCAGGAGTCGGTCAACATCCCCGCGATCAAGCTGCTGCGCAAGGTCGGCACGTCGCTCGTGGCCAGCTACGCACGCCGCATGGGCATCAAGAGCACGATGGGCCAGAACTTGTCGCTGGCACTCGGCTCGAGCGAGGTGAACCTGATGGAGCTGACTTCCGCCTATGGCGTGCTCGCCAACCGCGGCGTGCGCAACGACCCGGTCTACGTGTTGCGGGTCATGGACAAGGATGGGCGAGAGCTCGAGCGCAGCACGTCGCGTCCGTACGAAGTGCTGTCCGAGGCCACAGCCGCGACCATGACGAGCATGCTGCAGTCGGTCATGGACCACGGCACCGGCTTCCCCGCCCGCGCCGCGGGCTTCACCATCCCCGCCGCCGGCAAGACGGGCACGATGGACGACTACATGGACGCGTGGTTCGTGGGCTACATCCCGAGCCTCACTCTGGGCGTGTGGGTGGGCTACGACGAGAAGAAACCGCTCGGCCCGGGCATGACCGGCGCGCGCGCCGCACTCCCGATCTGGACCGAGATCATGCTGGGTGCAACACGCGGCAAGACCATCGAGGACTTCCCGCTGCCGGCCGGCACGCTGACGCGCATCGTGTGCTCGGAGTCGGGCATGCTCGCCACCGACCAGTGCCTGAATACCTCGGACGAGATGTTCGACGAGGGCTCGGAGCCCACGGAGTATTGCAACACGCACCCGGGCCGGCCGCTGGACCCGATGAACCGGCCGGCGTGGCGCCCGGACTCCCTGGATCGCGGCCTGCATGAGCTGGACCCCAAGCCCGCCAAGGAAGAGATCCACATCTGACGCATGCGGGGCGCGCAGTCTTGAGCAGGGCCCGCGGCGCGGCACGAAGCGCGCTCCCGTCCCGGTTCGGGACCGGTGTGCGCTTCGTGCGATGATGCTCAGGCTATGACCCTCGGCGAGCGCGCGGCCGGCCGCGATAATAATTTCAATCTGGTACGCCTGCTGGCCGCGGGGCTCGTTCTGCTCTCCCACTCGTGGCCGCTCACGGCCACGCCGGGCGAACCGCTCGAGCGCGTGGCCGGATTCTCGCTGGGTCACCTGGGCGTGGACATCTTCTTCGTGGTGAGCGGCTTCCTCGTCACCGGCAGTCTCCTCGACCGCCCCATGCGCTCGTTCCTTCGCGCGCGCGCGCTGCGCATCTTCCCCGCGCTCGCTGCAAACTCATTCGGCACGGCACTCGTGATCGGTCCGCTGGTCACTGCGCTGCCGCTCGCCCAGTACTTCGCCGCGTGGGACACGTGGCGCTACGCGCTCCAGAACGCGGTGACGTGGCCCATGGGAGTGCGCTGGTGGCTGCCAGGCGTGTTCCTCGGCAACCCCGGGGGCCCGGCGGTGAATGGCGCGCTGTGGTCGCTGCCATGGGAACTGACGATGTACGTGATGCTGGCGCTATTGGGCGCAGTCTTGTTGCAAGGTGCGCGCAGCACTTCGAATGTGCCCGCGCCAACCGCGCCCGCGGCGTCCGTTCGCTCGCGTCCCCACGCACCGCTGCTGCGGCTCGCGATCGTGGCGATCGCAGCGCTGTCCACTGTGGGCTACGGGCTCAACGAGGCGTTCGTACTCTCGTCTCGATTCGAGATCGTGCAGGGCCTGCGGCTGGTCGCGCTGTTCTTCACCGCCGGCGCGCTGCAGTTCGTGCGCGATCGCGTGCGACTCGCACCGGCGTTTCTGGCTGTTGCGATCGCGATGTTCCTCGCATCGCTCACGCAGGGCGGCGCATGGCTCGCGCTCTATCCTGCCGCCCTCACCTACGTCGTCCTCTGGCTGGCGCTCGTGCCGGGTGGAGCGCTACGGCTCTACAACAGCTTGGGAGACTACTCGTACGGCTTTTACCTGTGGCAGTTCCCGATCCAGCAGTGGATCGTGCTTCGCCGG
>CAZADU010000213.1:0-5310 GCA_964483945.1 uncultured bacterium | reverse complement strand
GTCGCATTCCAGATGGTGGGCGTGAACGGCGAGACGTTCACCGACGCCGAGGTGTACCTGCGCTACTTGGCCAAGCACCTGAATGCCGGCTACATCGCCAGTCGCGACATGCGCCTCTATGCCGAGACCCTGCGCAAGGTGGTCTCGGGCGAACTCACCGTGGAGCAGGGTGTCAAAGCCATGCCCAAGCTCAAGCGGCTGGGCGGCACCTGCCCGTGCTCCAAGTCGGTGCGCTGGGTGATGGAAGACAGCGACGGTGCCGAAACCACGGTCATGACCCGCCCGGCCTGACGGCGGGTGGCTCGACCGCGCGCGGCACTCGCCGCGCCCAGACCGCGGGACGCCTTTCCCACGAGGAAGGCGTCCCGTCCCCTTCCCGGAACCCCGTGACCCCTTGACCCCTTGACCCCATGACCACCGCCCCCCACCCGCGTTCGCGAGTCCCCTGTGTGGCGTACTTCTGCATGGAGTACGGCCTGCACGAGTCGTTCCCCATCTACGCGGGCGGGCTCGGCATCCTGGCCGGCGATCACATCAAGGCCGCACACGACCTGCACCTGCCGATGGTCGCCGTGGGCCTGCTGTGGGAACGCGGCTACTGCGTCCAGCGCATCGGCGCTGACGGGCGGCCGTACGAGGAGTACCCGGCCTACGACACCGGCTTCTTGTCCGACACCGGCGTGCGCGTGCGCGTGCGGGTGCGCGGCAAGGAGATCCCGGTGCGCGTCTGGGTGACCGAACGCCACGGGCACATCCCGCTCTACCTGCTGGAGCCCTTGAAGCGCGAAGACCGCTGGATCACGCACCGCCTCTATGAAGCTGGCACCGACACGCGTATCGCGCAGGAGATGCTGCTCGGCATCGGCGGTGTGCGCGCGTTGGGCTGGCTCGGGCTCGAAGTGCATACGTACCACTTCAACGAGGGCCACGCGGTGTTCGCGGGGATCGAGCGCATTGCCGAGCTGATGGAGTCGGGACGGCAGTTCCCCGAGTCCTGGCTGCGCGTGCGAGCGCAGACGGTGTTCACCACGCACACGCCGGTGCTGGCGGGCAACGAACAGCACGCGCTCGCCGACCTGCGTCGCATGGGTGCCTGCCTGCAGCTCTCGGGTGCCGAGATGCGCGCCATCGGCGGCGAACCGTTCAGCATGACCGTCGCCGGCCTGCGCCTGTCGCGCGCGGCCAATGCCGTCTCGCAGTTGCATGGCGAGACTGCGCGTGTCATGTGGAAGGACGTCTCGGGCGCGTGCGAGATCACGGCCATCACCAACGGCGTGCACGTGCCCACGTGGCAGGCGCCCGAGGTGGCCGACGCCGGCGGCGACACGAGCAAGCTCTGGGACGCGCACGTGCGGCTCAAGGGCCAACTGCTGTCCGAGTTACAGCGACGCTACGGTGTGACAATCGAAGCCGACGCGCTGCTGGTCGGCTTCGCGCGCCGCGCGGCCGGCTACAAGCGCAGCGACCTGCTGCTGCGCGACGAAGCACGGCTCGAGGCGCTGCTCGGGAAGCACAAGGTGCGCGTGCTGTTCGCGGGCAAGGCCCACCCGGACGACTCCAACGGTCGCAACATCGTCGCGCGGCTGGTGCTGGGCGCACGGCGGCATCCGGGACAGGTGCTGTTCCTCGAGAACTACGACATGGCGTTGGGCCGGCTGCTCACGCGCGGTTGCGACGTGTGGCTCAACAACCCGGTGCGCCCGCTCGAGGCGAGCGGCACGTCGGGCATGAAGGCCGCGATGAACGGTGTGCTGAACGTGAGCATCCTGGACGGCTGGTGGGATGAGGCGTGCGAGGACGGTGTCAACGGCTTCGCTGTGGGCGACCGCGATTCGGGCGACGACTTGAAGGACCTGCACTCGCTCTACGACACGCTCGAAAAGCGCGTGCTGCCGGCATGGGCCGACCGAGCCAAGTGGACACGCATGATGGCGGCGAGCGTGAAGATGGCGCGCGCGGGTTTCAGCGCCGAGCGCATGATCCGCGATTACTTCACCCGGCTCTACGCCATGCCCGAGGCGCTCGCGAAGCGCTGAGGATGACTCCTCACGGCGCCCGGCCGGGCTCGCAATGACGCCGCATCGCCGCGGCATTGAAACCGCCGCCTCATCTCGAGTTTCGCCTTGCCGCGACCGAGCCGCGGGGCGCACGCTGCGCTCGGTCGGGATGCGACGCACCTCGCGACCGCCGCGACCGCCGCGTGCGCACTCGACGGGAAAGAGGCCGCCTCGATGCGTGCTCCACTGTTGCGCGCCGTGCTCCCGCTCGCGACGGCGTTCGTGTTCGCCGGATTGCCAGGACGCGCGGCGTCGCGGCCGCATCCCGTGCGCGTCGAGGCCACGTTCCTCTCGACCGGGGCCCACGACCTCGCCGCACCGGGCGAACCCGACTCCGCGGATCGCCTTCCGCGGCTCGGGGTCCGGCTCGCCAACCGCTCCGAGCGCGCGGTCTGGGTCCGGGTGCGCTTCACGCCGGAGTCGCCGGATCTCGGCTGCGAGGTGGTGCGCCGGCTGGAGCCCCGGCAGTCGGGGGACTTCACGTGCGGTCCGGTGCTGTTCCGCCGGACGCCGGCGGCGTGCCCGGTCGCGATCGTCGTGTTCGCGGACAGCGCCGCCTCCGACAAGATCGACGAGTTCCCTGCGCGATTGCGAATCGACGAAGGCACGATCGCACAGCATGGGGAGTCGTGGCGCCCGAAGGAGCCGGAGCCGAACGCGGTCCGGCTGCCAAAGACATTCAAGGAGATCCAACTAGCCGAGCACGCGGTCTCCCCCGGTCACTGGGCGGGTCCCTCGGGAACGCTGGTGGTGAGCCTCGCGGGCCTGGAGTTCACCTCGGAGGAACGCGACTTCACGCTCGCCGCTTCGCGACTCCGGCGCGCCTGGGTCCTCGACAAGGCGGTGCTAGTGGAGCACGACGACGCCGGCGGCGTCCGTTCGCTTCGGTTCGTCCCGCGCCACTCCTGGCGCTCCGCGCTGCCCGGGCTGCTGCTCGGAGAAGCGCTCGTGCCCCCGACCGCGGGCGCGCTCATCGCTGCGATCGACGCCGCGATCACGGCGGGCAGACCCGGCGACAGAGACCAGGATCAGCGCGGTCCGCCCACCGTGACGTACGCCTCGGTGCGTCGCACCGGTGTGGTGCTGGAGGGTAGCGGCGGGATCAGCGCGTTCCACGGCTCGGGAGATTCTGTCGATGCGATGACCGTGGGCGGCCTGACGGGCGGGGCCACCGTGGGTGTTCACCTGAGTCCCGCGATCGCCGTCGGGCTGCGACTCGAGGCCCAACTCGGCATCACGGCGGACTTGTTCGTGCTGCCGACATTCGGATTCGTCGGTCCGGACCTGGAGGTGTGGGTCAACGACCGCGTGTTCGTCGCGGCGGCCGTCGGCGCGACTTACTCGTTCGCCTCGTTCGATCCGAACGACGGCTGGGGCATGGTGGCGAGGACCGGTTACGTGTTCAAGCGTGGCCACCACTCGACGGGCGAAGTCATGCTCGAGGTGTTCCCGAGCACTTACAGCGATGCGTCGACGTTCGGGGTCGCACTCGCGGTGAACAGCCGGTTCATCGGCTCGCCGTTCGGCTGGCTCGGCAGGCACTGAGCCGGGCCGCGCAGGCCCGCATCAGAAGCGTTGCGCTCCGCCGGCGAACTTCATCCGCGACCGTCCACTAGGCGCGTAACCGGCTGCGGCGGGAAGCTCATGCGCTCGACCAGCGAGTCGTAGCGCGGATCGCCGCGCAGCGGATCCAGCCGCGGGTTGATGCGTACGTAGACCATGGCGCGGTCGTGCGTGGCGAAGGCCTCCTCAAGCCTAGCGAACGCCGCGTCGAGGTCGCCGAGCAGCGCCAATGGCCCGGCAAGCGCGTAGGGCGGCACGTGCCGGTCGGCCGGCAGTGAGGCGAGCCGCGCCAGCTCGGCGCGCGCCGACGCCGCGTCCCCGGCGAGCGCGAACGCGCACGCCAGCCCCGCGCTCAGGCGCGGGTCGTCTTCGCGCTCGAGGACGGCCAGGTACTCGGCCACCGCCTCGGCGGGACGGCCGCCCTGTTCCAGGATGCGCGCACGGTCGGCGAGCCCGGCGAGCGTGCCGTCCACGGGCCCAAGCGACTGCATGCGATGGTGGTGCTGGAGCGCCTCGTCGTAGCGGCGCGCGTAGTAGAACACGTTCACGAGCGAAGTCGGCATCGCGTAGGAGAGCGCGTCCAACTCCTCGGCCGCGCGCGCCTCGGCGAGTGCTTCGTCGAACCGGCCGAGCACGGTGAGCAGCTCGGCGTACCACTGGTGGCCGGTGGCGTAGGTGGGGTCGAGTTCGAGCGCGCGCTTGAACCCCGCCTCGCTGCCCGCCCAGGCCCACTCGAGGAACAGCCGCGTGAACGCCAGTGACGTGTGCGCCTCGGCCGACTCGGGGTCGAGCTCCAGTGCACGCCGCGCGGCGGCCATGGCCTTCTGGTAGCCGAGTCGCGGCGGCAGCCACGGCGCCAGGATCACGTAGCAGTCGGCCAGGCCCGACCAGGCCGGGGCGTGCTCCGGGTCGAGGTCGATGGCTGACTCGAAGTGTTCGATCGCCTGCCGCAACCCCGCGCGCGTGCGTTTGCTCCACTGGCGCCGGCCGCGCAGGTAGGCGCGGTGTGCCTCCGGGTCGCTCGAGCGGTTCGCGAGCGGCCCGCTCACGGACCGCGACGGCACCGGCTCGCCCGCCGAGACGCGGCGCAAGTCGGCGGCCAATGCGCGCGCGTCGGCGTAGCGGTCCTCGGCTCGCTTCTCGAGGCACTGGCGTATCACCACGTCGAGCGCGGGCGAGAGCCCAGGCCGCTCGAGCGACAGCAACGGCGCGGCCTGGTGCAGGATGGCATCGGTGATCGCGGGGACCACCGTGCCGCGGAACGGCCGCTGGCCGGTGAGCAACTCGAACAGCACCGCGCCCAGCGAGAACACGTCGGTGCGCTCGTCGACTGGTGCGTCCAGCAGTTGCTCGGGCGACATGTACGGCAGCGTGCCCTCCGGCCGGATCGGCTTGGTGAGGGCCTGCGAGGGGGACTCGAGATCGTCGCTGCCGTAGCAGGTGGCGAGCCCGAAATCGAGCACCTTCACGCGGCCGCGTGCGGTCACCATGATGTTCGCGGGCTTCAAGTCGCGGTGGATGACGCCGCGCTCATGCGCGGCCTCGAGGGCCTCGCAGACTTGGATTGCGTACGCGACCGCGTCGCGCTCGGCTACCGGCCCGCGCCCCGCGATCTGCGCCAGCGTCTGGCCGCGCACCAGCTCCATGACGAGGAAGTCGAGTCCGTCGTGGGTGTCGAAGTCGTACACGG
>CAZADU010000212.1:0-7160 GCA_964483945.1 uncultured bacterium | reverse complement strand
GCCGGCCGGCCCGCTGCGAGCGCGTTCATGAACGTGCGCTTGCCCCAGACGAACATGCCACTGTTCCACGCGTAGTCCCCGCTGGCCACCCATGCCTTGGCGCGATCGAGGTCGGGCTTTTCGGTGAACTGAGCCACGCGGTGCAGGCGGTCGGCGATGCGCTCGCCGCGTTTCAGGTACCCGAACGACGTCTCGGGCGTGGCGGGCTTGATGCCAAACGTGACCAGCACGGGCTCACGCGCCGCCACGGTGAACGCTCGCTCGAAGTCGGCGGTGAACGCATCGACGTCGTCGATGGCGTGATCACTGGGCAGCACCGCGAACACAGTGGCGTCCTCGAAGAACGCTGCGGCTGCCGCGATTGCGGGCGCCGTGTTGCGCCCCACCGGCTCGCCCACCACGATCGCGCCCGGGCACTCGCGCCGGCAGGCTGCGACCAGCGGCAGTGCCGTCATCACCACGACGTTGCGCGCGGGCACCACGCGCGTGGCGCGGGCAAAGGTGGCGGCGAGCAGTGTGCGGCCGCCCTGGGCGAGCGGCAGCAGCTGCTTGGGGCGCTCGGGCGTGCTCCACGGCCAGAACCGCTCGCCGCGCCCGCCCGCCAGGATGAGCGCGCCGCGCTCGAGGTCTGGGCTGGTCATGTGGCGTGAAGGGTTAGCACACCCGCGCCCGGGGCGTCATGCCGCCGGCTGCGGGTGGTCAGCGCGCTGCGGGCGAAGCGCCCGCCCCTGCCCGCCGGTAGACGGCCAGCGCTTCGCCGGCATCCGGCTGGGCCGGGCGCTCCAGCCGGTAGTGCACCAGCATCGAGTCGCGCTCGGCGGAATCGCGGAACAAGCCTCCCACGCCGGCGAACGCGATGGAGCTTTCCAGAGCCTCGGGACGCGCGACGAGCCAATCGGGCTGGTGGCGCTGCACCACATCCGCGTACCAACCGGGTCCGCGCAGGCGGCGCGCAGCGATCTCGGGGCTC
This sequence comes from uncultured bacterium, assembly GCA_964483945.1. Taxonomy (GTDB): domain Bacteria; phylum Eisenbacteria; class RBG-16-71-46; order RBG-16-71-46; family RBG-16-71-46; genus JAIOPA01. The sequence continues at coordinate 6,190 of CAZADU010000212.1, read as the reverse complement.
ACCAGCCCGGTCTCGTCGAGCACGCGAAGCCCGGTGCGATCGCCGATGAGCCCGATGGGCTCGAGCAGCACCGAATCGGTGGGCTTCGCATGCGACAGCAAGTAGTCGGCCACCGGCGCGAATGCCACCGCCTCGGCCTGCGAGCGGCCCACGTAGAGCCGTGTTGCCGTGCTCCAGATCCCGAGCACGGCCAGCAGCAGGGCCACCAGGATGCCACGGCCGCGCACCAGGCCCGGCAAGCCCACCGCGGCGAACAGCGACAACGCGGCCAACGGCACCACCATGTACCACCAGAAGAACGCCACGCCGAGCGTGACGTAACCAAGCCAGACCACGACCCCGGCGCCTCCTGCGAGTGCAGCGGCCGAGCGCCACACTGGGGCGAGCCCGCGCACACCCGCCACGACGGCGGGCAGGAACACCGCAGAGAAGTACAGCAGGTGCTGGCCCTCGGTCGCGACCGGGAACCGGCCCACCGGGGACGGCGCTAGCCATTCCCACCAGTGCCGCCCGTCCCACGGGCCCGGCGTGCCGTAGAGCCCTGCCTTGGCCACGACGCTCTGCGGCACCGGACTGCCGTAGAACGCGGTCAGGGCCGCAAGCGTGAGCCCGACCACCACCAGCGCCTCGATGCGCGCGCGATTGCGGGCCGCCAACCCCAGCACGAGTGCGGCCGCGAGCCCCTCGGGACGCATGATCGCGAACAGGCCCAGCACCGGTCCCGCGGCCCGTGAGCCCGACGCCACCAGGCTGGCGGCGAGGAATCCCAGCGCCAGGAACGCATTCACCTCCAGCCCCGATGCGGAGCCGGCCGCGAACAACGGCCAGCCCGCGAAGAACACCGCGAACACGCCCGCGCTCACCCTTCCGTGCGTGGGCTCCAGCATGCGCCAGCCGAGCCACAGCGTTGCGGCATCCGCCACGAGATTCGTGGCGCGAGTCCACAGCACCAGATCCGCGTGCAGCAGCGCGCCAAGCGCGCACCACAGCGTCCACGGCAGCGACGTGAAGCCCATCACGGCCTCGCCCGGATTGAACACGAGCCCGTGGCCGCTCACCAGCATCCTCGCGTAGCGGAATGTGATGTACGCGTCCTCGCTCGCCAGCGGCTGCATCACACCGAGTGTGACACGCGTCGCGAGCAGCAACAGCAGCGCCAGCGGCAGTACGACGGGAGCGTGCGTGAGCCCGCGCGCGGCCGCGGGAGCGTCCGCCGCGCTACTGCGCGCCGCCCGTGACACGCCCTTCCCCGCTGCACCGCCCGGCTTCACCGCCGCTGCTCGTCCGTGCCGTCACCCGGCGGGTTCGGCGAGCGCTTACGGCCGGTCAGCTGCTCGTAGAGTTGTGCCGTGGACTCGGCCACCGTGTCCCACGAGTAGTGCTGAGCGATGTGCGCGCGCGCCCGGTCACCGTAGCGCGCGACCTCCTCGGGGTGTTCGATCAGCCGCTGGAGCTTGCTGCGCAGGTCCTCCACGTCCTTCGACTTGAACGACAGCGCACACTCCTCGGCCACTTCCATGTTCTCGGGGATGTCCGAGACCAGCACGCAGCGGCCATACGAGAGGGCTTCCAGCAGCGAGATGGACAGGCCCTCCATCGTGGACGGCTGCACGACGCAGTAGGCGTTGCTCCATAGCTCCTCGAGCGCTTCGCCGAACACGTAGTCGAGCAGCCGGATGCGATCGCTCTCGTAGCGCTTGAGCAGGTTCACGTAGTCCTGCGAGAACGACAATCCACCCACGAGCGCCAGCTTCATGTCGGTGGGGATCTGGCTGAACGCCTCGCACAGGAAGTGCACGCCCTTCTCGGGCACCAGCCGACCCACGAACAGCACGTATCTTCCGGGCTCGAGCCCGAGCGCGGCGAGTTTGCGCGGCGGGCGCGGCTGCGGCATGAGCGTGCCGTTGGGGATGTACTCGGTCTCGATGCCGTGTGCGGCACGGAAGTGCTCGCGCAGCGTCTTGCTCACGACGATGGTGCGATTGGGAAAGTGCGCCGCAGGTCCCTCACAGCGGCGCAGCACCCAGGATGCGAATTTGCCCCACTTCTCGCGCTGCCAGTCGAGCCCGTGCACCGTGACCACCGTCCGGGATCCTGTGAGCCGCGGAAGCGACGAGAACAGTGCGGGTCCGAGCGCGTGGAAGTGCACCACGTCGTAGTGGCGGAACATCGACTCGAGCGTGCACCAGGTCACGTGCGTCGCGGTGTCGAGGTGCTTGGTGTGGATGCTGGGCCGCCGCATCAGCCCGATGCCGTGGTATTCGCTGCCGGGCGGCGTGTAGTAGAGACGGCAGAACACGTCCACCGAGATCCCGCGCTGCACCAGCCGGCGCGCGATCTCATCCACATGGCGCTCGATGCCACCGTACGTGGCGGGGATGCCCTTCTGCCCGATCATGGCGACGCGCATCAGGCGGCCCCCGCCTTCCCGGCCGTACGACCGGTGCGCGAGGCGCGGCGCGCCGAGAGCGCGTCCGCCAGCCGCGAGCCCAGCGATCCCCAGGCATAGCCGGCGAGTGCGGCGGGCGGAGCCTCGCCGCGAGCCGCCCAGCCTCGCGGCCGCGAGCGCAGGGCTTCGGCGGTGTCCTCGAGCGGTACCGTCACCACCGCGCCCGACAAGGGCGCGTAGCCGCGCAGCCCGAACGGCGTGGACACGACGGCGAGCCCCATGGCGAGATAGCCGGGAACCTTCACGTTACTGCCGCCACCGCTCGTCATCGGGTTCAAGCCGCAGTCGGCCGCGGCCAGCACCGGAGCCAGTTCGGGAGTCTCGGCACGCGCCACCAGCCCGGGGGTCTCGCGGCCGGCCCAGGCGCGGGCCACCGCACCCACGGCCAGCAGCGTGAAGCCCTCGCGCGCCAACGGAGGCAGCACGTGCGTGACGAGGTGGGTGAGTGCTTCGTGGTTGGGTGCCCAGTTCCCGCCCACGAACGCCGCCACGTAATCGGCCTCGGGGATGCCTAGCGCGGCGCGTGCGCGGGCGCGCTGTTCGGGCGCCGCCGGCGCCAGTGCCGTCTCGTCGTAGCCGTTCGCCACCACTTCGACATCACGCGCGCCGTAGAGCGAGCGGAGCAGTTCCGCGTCCTCCGAAGTGCACGCCACGCACAGATCGCTCTCCTGCACCGCACGCCGCTCGAGTTCGGCGAGCCGCGCGCCCCAGTGCTCGCGGCGCCACACCTTCGGCGCGGTGGAGCGCCAGCGTTGCGACTCGACGTTGTGCGCGTGGTAGACGCGCAGCGCGTCCTTCGCACCCGTGAACATCCCGGCGAGCGGTAGGTCGCACAGCAGCGCGTCGGCGGGCGCCCCCAGCACGGCTCGGTAGCGGTCCGCGCGCGCGCGATGGCCGGCCTCGGCGGTGAACAGCGGTGCGACCCGGGCGCGCTCGAGCCACCACGCCACGCTCGTGGTCCAGCTCTTCTCGCGATGGATCTCGACGCCCGCCACGCGCTCCTGGCGCACGCCCTTCGAGCGATTCGGCACGACGCACAGCGTGCGCACCTGCGCGCGCTGCGCCATGCCGCGCGCCAGCCCGAACAGGCGCTGCGTGGCCCCGAACAGCGGCGGATGAATGTCGTTGTCGCACGCCCAGTGGATCAGCACGCGGCCTCCCGCACAGCGGCAGGCGGCGGCGAGCCACCCCGCACGAACCCCACCACGGTGCCCACGGCCATCACGGACCAGCTCACGAGCGAGTGCAGGGCCAGTCGCGAGCTGCCCTTGCGCAGCGCCATCAGCGCCCACAGTGATGCGATCGCCAACACCCACGCCCCGAGCGCGCGCGCGCCGAGAGCGGCCCAGCCGAGCGGGGCCGCGAGCCACAGGGCGAGCATGGCGAAGTAATGCGCGTTCCGGCGCACCAGGATGCCGAAGCCAGGACGCCCCGCATATAAGCGCAGCGCCTGCCCGGGGCCGAAGCACAGCCCGCTGCGCCAGCGGCGGCCGTACTCGGAGAAGCTCGGGCGCGGCGCGCTCCAGTGCTTCGCCGCGAGCGGACCCAGCGTGCGCAGCCGAAGCCCGGCGCGGTGCAGGCGCAGGCCAAGCTCGAAGTCCTCCTCGCTTTGCAGCCGCGCGTCGTAACCGCCCACCTGATCGAGTGCCGTGCGGCGATAGAACGAGAGCGTGGCGGTGTAGAGGGCCTCGGCATCTTGTTCACCGACGCGGTAGAGGTCGCGAGAGCCCGGTCGCACCGCCCCACCGTCCGCGAACCACTCCTCGATGCGACCCCAGCTACCGGCGAGCGAAGGATCCGTCGCGGCCGCGGCCAGCGCGCGGTCCAGCCAGGCGCGTTCCAGCTCGACGTCGGCATCCACGAACAGCACCCAGTCCCCGCCGCAGGCGGCGAACCCGGCGTTGCGCGCGGCTCCCGGCGTGAGCGGCCTGGTGCCCGGACCGCCCACTGCCCGCCGCATGCTCCAGCGCGGATCGAGCGTGACCTCCGGTGCTGCGCCGTCCGGTGCGGAAAGCACGAGCACGCCACGCCAGTCGCGGCCTTCGAGCGCGCGTGCGAGTGCGGCAAGTGTTCGTGGCAGGAAGCGCTCCTGCCGGTAGCACGGAATCACCACGCCGAGCGTCATCGGACACCTCCGCCACGCGCGGGTGGCTCGGCCGAGGGCGTGAACGACGCCAGGCCCAGCACCTCGTCATAGACCGCCTCGTAGTCCTCGACCACAGCATGCCAGACGAAGCGCTCGCGCACGCGCTGCGCCGCCGCACGGCCCAGCCGCCAGGCGCCGTCCGCCTTGCGGTGTAATCGCTCCAGCGCCTCGGCCAGGGCCGCCTCGTCGCCCGGCGGCACCAGCGTGCCGTGCACGCCGTCATCGATGGCATCGCGCACACCGCCCACGGCACTGGCGATGATCGGGCGCGCGCGCGCCATGGCCTCGAGCAGTACGAGCGGCAGTCCCTCCCACCGCGAGGGCAGCAGCACGGCATCGGCAGCGGCCAGCAGGCCGCCCACGTCCTCGAGTTGCCCCAGGAACTGCACGCGGGGTGCCAGCCCCAGCGACAGCGCCTGAGTTTCGAGCCAGCTGCGGCGCGAGCCGTCGCCTGCGACGGCCAGCGTGAAGTCGAGCCCGTTCTTGACCAGCCGGGCCAGCGCTGCGAACAGCACGTCGTGACCCTTCTGCTCCTCGAGCCGACCGGCCACGACCCACAGCGGCTTCAGCGGCGTGGGCAGGAACTTCTCGCGCCAGCGCCGCGCCAGGGGCTCCTCACGGTCGGGATCGGGCGGGTCGGCGCCATTGGGGATCACTGCCACGCGCGATCGCTCGATGCCATAGTCCCGCGTGAGCGTGTCCACGATCGCGCCGGTGACCGCGGTGACCGCATCGGCGTGGCGCAGCTCGTCGCGCTTGAGCGCACGCTGCCCGCGCGAGTGCGACTGACCGGTGATGTGCTCGGTGACCACCAGGCGCGGCACGCCGGCGGCGCGAGCGATCAGCGACAGGTAGCGGTCGGCGGCCGGCCACACGTGGTGCACGTGCAACAGGTCGGGCCGCAGCATCCGCAGCCGCGACCACGTGCCCGCCATGCCCGCCAGGTCGAAGCGGCGGTCCACTTCGGCAACACGATGAACCGTGAGTCCGGCCTGCGTCAGCGCGGCCGCGAGTTCGTCAACGCCCGGGGCGGGCGACAGCCACACACTCACCTCGAACCGTGACTTCGGCAGGCGCGTGGCCAGCTCCCACACCACGCGCTCGGTGCCGCCGATGGCACGCCCGCTCTCGACCAGCAGCACTCTTATGCGCGCGGCTTCCCGCATAGTCTCCCGTAGGCGGCGGTGAGCTCGCCGGCGTTGTGTTCCCAGGCCAGCGTATCGAGAAAACGGCGGCGGTTCATGGTGCCGAGGCGCTCGCACAACGCCGGGTCGTCGAGCAGCTGGGCGATCTTGGCAGCAAGGTCCTCGTCGCGGTTGGGCTCGGCGTAGAGCGCGCCGTCGCCCGCGCTGTGGCGGTGCTCGCGCAGGTCGAAGCACACGACCGGCTTGGCGCACGCCATGTACTCGAGCACTTTGTTCATGGTGCTCACGTCGTTCAGGGGATTCTTGGGGTCAGGGCTCACGCACACGTCCGCGGTGGCCAGGATGCGCTCCACGTCGGCGTCCGGGATCCGGCCCGTGAACAGGCAGCGCTCCGCCAGGCCGAGCGAGGCAGACAGGCTCTGGAGCTCCTCGAACGAGTCGCCGGCGCCG
>CAZADU010000211.1:0-3592 GCA_964483945.1 uncultured bacterium | reverse complement strand
ACGCACCTCGCGGATGGTGAGGCTCGGGCTCGAATCCGGAGGATCTTCGTTCGGCCTACCGCAGCCACTCTTCGGCTGTAAGGGCCTGCGCATCAATGACCGCGCGGGTTGTAGGGTCGGGCCAGGGCGCGGTGCCGGCCTTTCGGTCGGCCCGTTTCCCTGGCCCGCCCTCCGAACCCGGCGTGCGCGTTTCCACGCACCGGGCTCTCCATCAGTTCACGCCTTTGTGTGTTGTCGCTGGCTCTTGCGTCGGACTCGCCCACGGCGAGGGGATGCGCTGTCCCCGGTAGCGGTAGCGGGTGACCGCGACCGTTGAGGGGTTGAAGAGCACCACCTCGTCCTCCGTCGGCCACCACCCCGGGAGGTAGCGGCGGCGAAGCAACGCCCAGTTCGCTTTTGGGTGTTTGCGGCGAAGCCAGCCAGTGACCCGGTGCCAGACGTACGAGCACAGGTATTGGAAGGTCGCTTTGGACACCCCATGGCGGTGGTAGTTGGCCCATCCCCGCAGCGCCGGGTTGAGCCGGCGCAGCAGGGTGGCGAGCGGTTCATTCGTTGGTACCTCACGGCAGATCCGCTTCACCTTGTCCGTCACGGCCGCCAGGGCGGCCTTGGAGGGGTAGGTGTAGACGAAGCGTTTCGCCGAGCCTCGCTTCTGGTGACGCTGGATACGCACACCGAGGAAGTCGAGGCCCTGATCGATGTGGGTGATCGCCGTCTTTGCTTCCGAGAGCCGTAAGCCGATCGGAAGCAGCACCGCTGCTGCCTCGTCGCGCACGCGCTCGGCATCGGCGCGGTCGCCGGCCACCATCGCCACCCAGTCGTCCGCGTAGCGGACGAGGCGGTAGTTGGGCCGGCCCTTGCGCCGCCGCCATTTGCGTGCGGATGGGGTGCTCATCGTCTCCCACGCCTTGGCGAAGTGCTCGTCGAGGACGGAGAGCGCGATGTTGCTGAGCAGGGGTGAGAGGATCCCACCCTGGGGAGCGCCGCTGTCGCTGTCCCGTAGCTCGCCACCCTCTGCGAGGATGCCGGACTTCAGGAACGCCTTCACCAGCGCCACAACACGTTTGTCCCCGATCCGTCTCCGCACTCGCTGGAGCAAGCGGGAGTGTGAGATCGAGTCAAAACACGCCTCGATATCGCCTTCCACGATCCACTCATACGAGTGGGAGCAGAAGTGATGGATCTCAGCGATCGCGTCGTGGGCGCGGCGCCCGGGGCGGAAGCCGTAGCTGCACGGCAGGAAGTCCGCCTCGAAGATCGGCTCGAGCACCAGCTTGAGGGCGGCCTGCGCCACCCGGTCGGCCACGGTCGCGATGCCAAGCCGACGCTGCTTGCCGCCAGGCTTGGGGATCAACGCTTCCCGCACCGGTGCCGGACGGAACCTCCGCGCTTTGAGCTCGTCTCGCAGCGCAGAGAGGAAGACCTGCTCGCCCTTCACGGCCGAGATGTAGTGGGCGGTAGCCCCGTCCACCCCGGCCGAGCGAGCACCTCGGTTGCTCCGCACCCGCCGCCAGGCCAAAGCCAGGACAGCAGGGTCATAGATCAGGTTGTAGAGGTCGTCGAAGCGACGGTTCGGGTCGTCGACAGCCCATTGGTGCAGCTTGGTCTGGATCCTCAGTACCCGTTGCTCTGCCTCTTCGAGGCTCGGCCACAGATCGCCGGTATTCACCGGCGTACTCCTGACATTCCGTTCCTACACTGCGAACTGACTGCCCTCCTTCGCCATGTGGACGGCTCTCCCGTCCTCGGACTACTACGAGGGCTCCGCCCCCTCCCGGGCTCATCGGCCGAGCACGGGCCTGCCCGCCACCGGCCGTGCTGGCCGGCGGGGAGAGCGATCCCGGAAGGGTTCCCACGTTCACCATGTACCGATCGACGGGTCGGTGCCCAGCTATGCCCCTGCAGCATCGCCACGAGTACGCCGCAGGCTTTCCTCGTGGCCTCCAGGCCGGCACTATCAACCGGCTTTCGAGTCGCCCTACCGGGCGTGCACTGCACTCCGGCCCATGTCCGCCAGGTTTCGGGTCCGGTGGAACTCTTAAGGAGCTTTAGCACTGGTTTCTCTCGTACACCTTCCGTCTCGCTCACCAGGCCCGGGCCATCTGGCGGTGCCGACCCGTCCTGACTTCGTCGGGGCTGCTCCCACCCTCCCCTGCGTCTCCAGGATCAGGCTGCCCCCGGCTTCGACGACCTGCTGCGACAGGCCGCAGGCGGAGCCCTTTCATCTCCGCTCGGTTTCATGGCGCCTCGTGGCGCACGATGCTGTAGTTCCATTCGGGGTGGAAGGGGTCGCGGGTGAGGTTGACGGTGGCGAGTTGGGCGTCGCTGATCTTGATTCCTTTGGGGTAGGTGCGCTCGTCGAGGCGGGCGTGGACGGTGAGGCCGGTGCGGGTGGTGGTGGCGGCGATCAGGCTGACGATTGTCTGGCGTGAGACGAGGGGCTTGGCGCGCCAGTTGATGCTGATGAACGAGAACAGGCGGTGCTCGATCTTGTTCCATTTGCTGGTGCCGGGCGGGAAGTGGCAGACCGTGATCGTGAGCCTTGTCTCGTCGGCCAGTGCTTGCAGTTCGGTCTTCCAGAGGCGCAGGCGGTTGCCGTTGGAGCCGCCGCAGTCGGCGGTGATCGTCAGGCTGGTGGCGTGCGGGTAGCGTTGCGAGCCGAGCTGCTGCCACCAGCCGCGGATCGACTCGACGGCGAACTGAGCGGTGTCGTTGTCGATCCCGACGTTGACCCAGCCGACATCGTCGGCGAGGTCGTAGACGCCGTAGGGTGCCGCCTTGCCCAGCTCGGGGTCGCGGAAGTCGTGGCTGCGCACCTGTTCCGGCTCGCCCTTGCGGCGCAGCTCCCGGCCTGCGTTCTTGAAGTCGCCGACCAGCTCCTTCTTCTTGGTGTCGACCGAGATTGCCGGCTGCCCGGCCGCCAGCGCCGTCGTGACGGTGGCGTTGATGTGGCGAAACTGCGCGTCGCGGTCAGGGTGACGGGCGCCCTCGCGGGTCTTGGCGTTGGCCTGCAGGCTGTAGCCCAGGCGCCGCAAAAGCGGCGCCACCGAGCGAGCGGAGATCTCGTGGCCCTGGCCGCGCAGCTCGCCGGCGAGGTTGCGCAGGCTCTTGGCCGTCCAGCGCAGCGGCCGCTCGGGATCGCCGCGCGAGTCGCCGTCCACGAGCCGCTCGAGGTCCGCCAGCAGCGTCGGATCCTTCTCCGTCAGCGGCTTGCGCCCCGCGCCGGGCCGGCGCACCCGGCCCGGCCCCGGCGAGAAGCCCGACGCGAGCTCGCCGCGGCCGCGACGGATCGTCGAGGGCGCGATCCCCGTCGCCCGTGCCACCGCCGCCGTTCCGCCCCGCCCCTGACTCTCGGCCTCCGCGGCCGCCCACAACCGCAGACCCCGCTCATCAAGCTGGCCCGCCAAAAGCCGGAACTTCGCCCCGATCGCCTCCACGTCCACCACACGCCCAACATTCCCCGCACCAACCCCAAACCCTCCACCAAACCACACGATTATTTATGCGCGGCCCCTTAGCCGGAAGTTTTTGCCGTCTTGAGGCTCGATCTGGCTGTTCGGTGCTGGTCGAGCGTCTTGTTGGCTGGTGATCG
>CAZADU010000210.1:0-1968 GCA_964483945.1 uncultured bacterium | reverse complement strand
TCATAGGCGCTGTCCAGCACGTCGTCGGAAGCGAGTTGTGCGAGGATCGTCGCGAAAGAGAGATGATGCTGGAGGTTGCGAGGCGCAAGAATACAGAACTGCGAATGCTGCCCATGCGCTGGTAGCTTAGTGCGGTACGGTATGAAGAATCGAGTCGCTTGCTGCACGCATCCTCCCCTCGAGGGGAGGGGAACCTGTTGAGCCCGTGGCGCAGTCGCGCTTAACTTGCCGGCGCGAACCGTTGTACGAGAGCACATGCCCCATCTGATCGTCGAATACTCGGCCAACCTGGAGCGCGATGTCGATATTGCGCGGCTGGTTGCCGCCATCCATGCCGCCGCGCTGGAGACGGGCGTGTTCCCGATCGGCGGCATCCGCACGCGTGCCGAGCGGCGCGATATCTACGCCGTTGCCGATAGTCACCCGGATAACGGCTTCATCCATGTGCAGGCGCGCATCGGTGCCGGCCGTGCGCCCGAGGTGCGGCAGAAGGCGGCCGAGCATATCTTCGCGGCGGTGAAGGCGGCGACGGCCAAGTTGTTCGCCAGCCGGCCCTTGGGCCTCACCTTCGAGATCGTCGAAATCGATCCCGTCGGCAGCCTCAAGCACAACAACCTGCACGAGATCGTGGCCGCGCGGCGCAAGGGCGCGGCGGCCTAGTACCCGGTATCTGAACTGACTGAGTCGCGTTTGCACTATCGTCACATTGGGCATCGTGATTCAACATCGAGATGATTCTTGATGCAATTGAGGTTCGGCTGAAGCCGAAAGAGCGGGCGGAGCTGGAGGCTCGGCTGCGCGCCGCGACCACGGAGCAGCGGCATCTGCTGAGGATACGGATCGTGCTGGAGGCAGCCGAGGGAACCTCGACGCGCGAGATCGCCCGCGAGTTCGATACCACGCCCACCACGGTCAGCCTGTGGCGGGGGCGCTTTGCTCGGGAAGGGCTCGACGGGCTCGAGGACCTGCCGCGTTCCGGCGCGCCGCCCATCTACGGCGAGGAGACCGACAAGCGCATTCGCGCCGTGCTCGATGGGCCACCTCCCGCCGGCTTTGCACGTTGGAATGGCCCACTGATTGCCGAGGCCCTGGGCGACGTCGACGTGCAGTATGTCTGGCGATCTCTGCGCAAGCAGAAGATCGATCTCGGCGGCCGCAAGAGCTGGTGCGAGAGCAAGGACCCCGAGTTCGCGGCCAAGGCCGCAGATGTGGTCGGCCTCTACATGGCGCCGCCCCACAACGCGGTCGTCCTGTGCATTGACGAGAAACCGTCGATCCAGGCGCTGGAGCGCGCCCAGGGCTACCTCAAGCTGCCGAACGGGCGCGCACTGACAGGGCATAGCCACGACTACAAGCGGCACGGCACGACGACGTTGTTCGCCGCGTTCGAGGTGGCCACCGGCAAGGTCCAGGCCACGCACAAGAAACGCCGGCGCCGCAAGGAGTTCCTCGACTTCATGGACGAGGTCGTCGCCGCGTACCCTCGCCGCCGGCTCGAGGTCATCCTCGACAATCTCAACACGCACAAGAAGAACGAGGACTGGCTCGCGCGCCATCCCAAAGTCAAATTCCACTACACACCGACGCGGGCGTCCTGGCTGAACCAGGTCGAAGCCTGGTTCTCGATCCTGCAGGGGCAGTCGCTGACCGGCGCCTCGTTCACATCCGTCGAGCAGCTCAAGGATCACATCGATGCCTTCATCGAGCGCTACAATGAGAATGCCGAGCCGTTCGTGTGGACCAAGTCGAAAGTCCATCAGCGCCGTGTCAAAGGCCGCCGTCTCAGTGATTTGTGATTCCGGGTACTAGTGTTCTCTGAACCGACCCTATCCAGTGACATCTATCGCTACATCTGGGATGGTCGCGTGCAGGCCTCAGGCACCAACCCCTACCGCTATGTGCCCGCGGCAAGCGAGTTGGCAACGTTGCGCGATCCTGAGATCTGGCCGCACATCAATCGTGCCGACT
>CAZADU010000209.1:0-3893 GCA_964483945.1 uncultured bacterium | reverse complement strand
GACGGCGTCCTGATTGAATGGATTGCCCGTCACCGCGTCCATCGCGGTGAGGTCCGCGTGCTGGCGCAGACCGCACCATGCCGACTTCGTGCCGCCCAGCGGCGTCCACATGACTCCACGGCTCGGACCGCTCACCGGCTTGCCCGGATCCGCGTGCCAATAGCCCACCACGCCGAACGTGCGCTTGGCCGCCGCATGCTGGCTGATGACGTAGTTACCCACATTGCCGTGGTCCAGCGCCCACCACGGACGGTTGTCGTCCGTCAGCGTGAGTCCACCGGTGTAGTTGTATTGCCGGCGCATCGGCCACCAGCCATGCAGCGAGTCCGCCGCCTGGATGCCGACCGAGTTGTCCCAGTCCCACATCGCGTTAGCCGGGTCGTTGATGCCGGGCAGGTACTTGCCGACGTAGAGGTTCCAGTAGTTGTCGGGCCCCGTGTGGTTTGTGGCCGACTTGCCCACGTAGACCGTGTCGGGGTCGGGGCCCGCGGACGTGCTCAAACGGTTGGCGCGGCCGGCCATGAGCTTCTTCACCAGTTGGGCATTGCGCAGCTGCTGTCCCTCATCGAGGCCCTCGAGTTGCGCGAATGCCGGCGCGACGAGGGCGTGCGTGAGCACGAGAGAGACGAGTGCAGCGGCCAGTCGCGGGCGAAGGCGCATGGCGAACCTCGCGGGTGAGCGGTCAGCCGCGAGACCTGGGGGTCTCCCGCGAGGCTGACACAGGGGTTTTCGAGCGGATCCGATCTGAGGGCCCCGGACAGGTGTGCGTGGCCCGGAACGGGCCGCGACCGGCCTGACTGTGTCAATTGGACGTCATGATGACGAGGATTCGGAGGGAGAATCCACTCTCGGGGAGTCTTCAGTGGTCATCGGGGCCAGTTTTCTCGAAGTGGCCCTGCTGGGTCAGAAACTGTAGACCATTTCTGCGACCACTCTGGTCTTTCAGCCTCCTCGGCCTGCTGCCACTTCGACCCTGCTACGGCTGCTTACCCTTCTAACCCCAGTAGCCCTCAAGCCCTCAGCCCCTCGCCTGCCTCGCGCGTCCGACCGCGGCCAGTGCCAGCAACCCTGCAGTCGCCGCCCCATAGAAGAGCCAGATCTCGGGGGCACGCGGCGTGGTCACGCCGGTGTAGTCCATCCACGCGATCCGCTGCATGGGGCCGACGTACCAGGCGAACAGGAAGAGCACTTCGAACAGCGTGCGTCCTCTGCTCCAGATGCCGCAGCAGAGCGCGAGCGCCGGCACGATCGCCGCGCCCAGCGCCCAGCCCGCGACCGCGGACCACTCACCGGCGGCGGCGAAGCGCAGCACTGCGGGGGCGCCCGCGAGCAACATGACGGTCGCGCCGGCGAGCCAGGCGGCGGGGAGCTGGCGCGTCACCGGCCGCGGGCACGAGAACAACACCGGTCCCGTGGCGTCCGTTCGTTCGCGCTGGCCGAGTGGCGACCACAACAGGGCGGGCCAGAACGAAGCGAGCGGCAGCACGATCTCGCGCACACTCTTGAGCGGCGAGGCCATCTGCGCGATCCACAGCCCGAGCAGCCCCACGTACCACCACGGCGACGTGCCCTTCAACATCAGCGAGAGTTCCGCGCGCAGCACACCGAGAGCGGCGAACCCGCGCCGCGCCACCACCAGCTCGTGCGCGGCGCGCGGTGCACTCGCTGCGCCCACGCGAGCTCGCCGGCCCGGCCATCGCAGAGCGAACCACGCGTGACCGGCCGGCCGCGGTGCTGTGGCGAAGCGGTCGAACGTCGCGCGCGCGAGCAGCAACAGCGCGGCGGTGAGCACCAGCCACGGCAGCCGCGTGGCGAGTGTGCGCCCCGTCCACCGCATGCCGTGCCATTCGAACGTGCGCGGCTGCTGGACTCGGAATCGCTCGCTGAAGTTCACCCCCATGCTGAACTCGTGCGGTGCTGACGCGGACTCGGGGTGCGCTTGCTCGAGCGCGCGGCGCACGTCCTCGACCACCACGCGCGTGCCGCTGTAATCGCGCCAGGCGCTGGCGTTGGGGTCGTCCATGCGCGTGCCGGCCATGAAGAGACCGAACAGGAAGAACCACGCGATGTTGCCGAGCCCGCCACGCAGTGGGCGGATGCAGTCGAACAACACGGCGGCCGCGCTCACCGTGAGCGCCATGGGGCCGGCGATGGCGATGAACGGCGACGCGGTCGCCCACAGGTCCACGCGCCGGTCCTCGCCCAGCACCTGTTGCTGGATGAGCGCAGCCACGATCACCATGGCAGCCTGCGACGCGAATACGGCGGCGTTGCCGAGTACACGCACCGTCAGGTAGGTGAGGCTCCCCAGCCTTGAGGCCGCCAGCACCTGGCCCACGCCGGTGCGACGGTCGCGCTCGACCGAGCCTCTCACCTGGTAGAACCCGATCAGCGCGAACCACATGCCGGTGAGCATGGCGGTGAGCGTGCCCACCCACGCGGCGTTGTACAACGGCCGGAACTCGGAGTGCAGCACCATCGTGCGATACGGCGCACCTGCCACCGGCAACATGTGCTGGCCGAGCCACAGCATGGCGAGCAATGACACCAGGTAGCCCGGCCGTCGAGTGCGATCGAGTACGTCGGCGAGCACGAGACGCAGCAGCACGCCCAGTCCGGCGTGGTGGGCGCTCACGGAGCTCGGTGCGCCGGGTGCGCTCAGCGCGACGGCCATGCGGCGCTCATCCTGCGACCGTCGCGCCGCGCTGCACGTCCAGGTAGGCATCCTCGAGCGTGGGTTCCACCGCACGCGCGCCGGCCGGCGGGTCGCCCGAGACGAGCCGCGCCAGCACGCGATCGCCGCGACGGAGCGTGGCGCCCACCAGGTGCCGTGCGCGCAGTGACTCCACCTCCGTGGCCGCCACGTCGCACTCCCACACGCGCCCGCGCATGCGCGCCAGCAGTTCTTCGGGCGTGGCGTCGGCCAGCAGGCGGCCCTGCCCCATCATGACGATGCGTGATGCGGTGGCCTCGACGTCGGACACGATGTGCGTGGAAAGCAGCACGATGCGCTCGCCCGCGAGATCGCCCAGCAGGTTGCGGAACCGCACGCGCTCCTCGGGGTCGAGCCCCGCGGTGGGCTCGTCCACGATCAGCACGCGGGGGTCGTTCAAGAGCGCCTGTGCGATGCCGACGCGCTGCCGCATGCCGCCCGAGAACCCGCCAAGTGCACGGTGGCGCGCGTCGGTGAGATTCACCAGCTCGAGCAGTTGCTCGATGCGCTGCCGCGCACTACGCGCATCGAGCCCCTTGGCGGCGGCGATGTAGTCGAGGAACTCGAGTGCCGTCAGTTGCGGGTAGACGCCGAAGTCCTGCGGCAGGTAGCCCAGCACTTCGCGCAGCGTGTCGGGCGAACGCGCGAGGTCGGTGCCGTTCCACAGCACACGACCGGCGCTCGGTGCGGCAACCGTGGCGAGGATGCGCATGAGCGTGGACTTGCCCGCGCCGTTGGGGCCCAGCAGGCCGGTCACACCCGGCGTGAGCGTGAGCGTGAACTCCGACAGCGCCCAGCCGCGGCCGGGGTAACGCTTGCCGAGCGATTCCAACACGAGTTGCACGGGAGCCTCCGGGGAGCGAGCGGCGGTGACGGGAGCGGTGAGGGGACCGAGGGCCGAGGTGCCTGTTACGCAGTGCGCTATCCCGGAGTTGCCGCCGGGCTGCGAATCGCGTCAGTCGTCCACGCCGGGTGGCGGAGTGAGCAGCCACTCGAGGTCGGTCTTCGACAGCGAGCGCGCAAAGCTCTCTTCGCCCAGCAGGTCCTTCGCCAGCGCGCTCTTGCGCTGCTGCAGCTCCCAGATGCGCTCTTCCACCGTGCCTTCGGTGAGCAGCCGGTAGGCGATCACCGTGCGCGTCTGGCCCAAGCGGTGCGTGCGGTCGATCGCCTGTGCCTCGAT
>CAZADU010000208.1:0-2599 GCA_964483945.1 uncultured bacterium | reverse complement strand
CGCCGACTCGGCGCAACCGGCGACCCTCGCGTGTTGCTCGACGTCACCGACTTGGCCGCCGGCGATCCCCTGAGCAGGCTCCTGTCGGACGGCTCGGTCCCCGCGGCCGACCGCCTGGCACTCGGCATTGCTGGCCCCACGTTCCAGTGGAGATGACCATGAACCGGCGCGAGTTCCTGGTGAGCATGTGCTACGGCGGCATCGCGACGTTCGCGCTTCCGCGCGTCACGTTCGCAGAGGTCCGCCAAGGCGGACGGCTCGTCTTCGTCCTGCTGCGAGGCGGGTTCGACGGACTGGCCGCGGTCGTGCCGCATGGCGACTCGGGCTACGAGTCGTTGCGCGGCTCGCTCGCGTTCGAGACATCGGATCTGCTCGAACTCACCGATCTGTTCGGGCTGGCCCCCGGACTCGCGCCAATGCGGGAAGCCTGGCAGCAGGGCGAACTGCTCGTGCTGCATGCGATGGCTATCCCGTACCGAACGCGAAGCCACTTCGACGGCCAGGCCATCCTTGAGACCGGACTCGACCGCCCGGTGGGTTCGTCGGATGGCTGGCTCAATCGGCTGCTGCAGCTCATGAGCGGCAAACGATCGGGGATTGCCATCGCGGCCGGCATGCCCCGTTCGTTGAGCGGGCCGTTCGACGTGCAGACGTGGTCACCGGCCCAGCTCGGCACCGTGGACGACCAGTACCTCGAGCGGCTGGCCACCCTCTACCGGACCGACAGCCTGCTGCAGGGCCGCTTCGAGGCGGCACTCCAACAGCAGGAACTGGTCGGCGAGGAACCGATGGCGGCACGCGGTGCGCGGCGAGGGGGCATCACGCCCATCATGCGCGCGACCGCCCGCATCCTGCGTGCCGACGACGGCCCCAATATCGCCGCCATGGAGTTCAGCGGCTGGGACACGCATGCGAACCAGGGCCTGGCCGGCGGCGCGCTGGACCGGTTGCTCGGCCAGTTCGCCGAAGGGCTGATGGTGCTGCGCACGGACATGGGCCCGGCGTGGACGAACACCACCGTCGTCGTGATGACGGAGTTCGGGCGAACCGCGCGGCCGAACGGGACTCGCGGCACCGACCATGGCACGGCCGGCGCTGGATTCGTGATGGGATCGAGAGTCGCCCGCTCGGCGGTGTTCTGCGATTGGCCCGGATTGAACGACGGCTCACTGTTCGAGGGACGGGATCTTCGACCGACACTCGACACGCGAGCGGTGTTGAAGGCCGTGATTGCGGGCACTTTTGATTTGACGCCGGCTCAGGCCAATCGCGTGTTCCCGGGATCAGATGCCGTTCGAGGGACGTACGACGTCATGAAGTGACGCGATGCCTGACGCTCTGCCGGGCACCCGACCTTGGCGACGATGGCGGGATCGTTCGTCTGCATTTATGCCCGGACGACGCCTACTTGGCTGGGCCTTGTGTTCGGCCTGTGACATAGTGGCGGATGCTCGAGAGGCGAGCGTCCGGGAAGCCGCCACACGAAACCAGCGAGGCTGCATGGACACGACACGGCGCGAATCACACCGCTCGGCGATCCCGTCGTCCGGGACGCTCGTGATGCGTTGCATGGCCGTGGCCGGCCTGGTCGCGCTGGTCACGACGTCGCCCGCCATGGGCAGCACAGTAGCCGCAGCGGATTCGGCCCTTCGCTCCGTGCACCCGGAAGTTCGTTGGAACAAGGACGGTTGGCACGTGGGAGGGGGCATCGCCCTGATCGCAGCGGCGAGCCTGCTGGAGGTGTCGATCCGCATCGTTCCACCCCAGGGCCTGGATCCGTCCGACATCCGCTGGTCGTTCGATCGCGAGCAGATCGGGAAGCTCAACACGGAAGCCATCGATGCCAGCGACTTCGCCAGTGCCACATCCGTCGCCTACCCCATGCTCGTCGCGTTCGCCACTCAGCCGTCAGGGGAACGAGCCAGTGGCACACTGCGTCGGTCCGTCGTCTACCTGGAGGCCTATCTGCTGGCCACCGGCACTTCCAAGCTGATCAAGAACTCCACCGACCGCCCTCGCCCGTACACCTATGTCTCCGATGGCCAACGCCCGGATCTCGCGACGTATGATGTGACCGAGAGCGAGGCGTTCGAGTCCATGCCCTCCAGTCACGCCAGTTCATCTTTCTGCGGCGCGGCGTTTGCGATGACGGACCATCTCATCACGCGACCACATGCAGGCTGGCTCGAGCGCGTCGGTGTGGCATTCACGGGTGGGGTGCTCGCGAGCATGACCTCGTCGCTGCGTGTCAGCGCGGGCAAACACTTCCCGTCCGACGTCCTCGCCGGCGGTGCGATCGGCATGGCGAGCGGCGTGCTGGTCCCCTTGGCACACCTCTACGTCACCCCGAGCGGACGCCGAGCCCCGCATCCCTCTGGACGTGCCTGGCTGCAGGCGCTCGCCGGATTGAGCGCGGGAATCGCCACCGGTATCCTGATCGTCGAAGCCAACTACTGAGTGTCCCTAGGAGCGGAGAGGACGTCCATGAATCCGAACAAGGCATTGTGGGAGAAGGGCGACTTCACGCGCATCGCCTCGAGCATGCGAGGCAGCGGGGAGGAACTGGTCGGCCGGCTCGGTATCTCGAACGGAATGAGGG
>CAZADU010000207.1:0-1570 GCA_964483945.1 uncultured bacterium | reverse complement strand
TACCTGCGCTCGGGACGGACCGAGGCGGCCGCGCTGCTCTTCCGCGAGCGGCCGGCCCGTGGGCTGGATCGGCAAGACGGTGGCGGTGGTCTGCGTGCTGGCGCTCGCGGCGTCGCTCGCGCGGGCGGTTGGCGGCGCGTTCTAGGCTTGTCGCCCGTTCAAGCGATGCGCTCGTCCTCCCGCGATGGCGGAAACGCGACGCGCGCCGGAAGCCAAACTGGCGTCCCTGACCGTTCCTGCTTGGAATCAGCTTCGGGACTGGCTCCGCGAAGTGGACGTCCTGCGGGCCGTGCTGGGTGGCGTGGCCGCCTGACGCGCGATCTGCTGGCCCGTGGGCGGACGCGCAGGGCGGGTCGGGCTGAGACCTGCAGCGCCGATCCCCCTGCGCGATCCGAGGGGCAGGCCGGGCGGACTCCCTCGCGCCATGAGAAACGCCTTCCAGCCGCCGCTCGGAATCGGTGACAATGCCCCCCCTCACCTGTGTCGATGATCGGGGACCTGTGCGGCGGGGGCCATTCGTCCCTAAAGCCCGATTGACTCTGTTCACCCATCATCCGTCCGGGGGAGCTTACGCATGAGTCGCGAGGACGAGGAATCGCCTGGCCGGGAGTTCGCGTCGACCGAAGCGGCTGAACGCGTCGAGCCTCACGGCGAGGGATCCGTCGGCCCCTACCGGCTGCTGCAGCGGTTGGGAGAGGGCGGCATGGGCGAAGTCTGGCTCGCGCAGCAGACCGAACCGGTACGGCGCACGGTCGCGCTCAAGATGATCAAGGCCGGCATGGACTCGAAGCAGGTCCTGGCCCGCTTCGAGGCCGAGCGGCAGGCCCTCGCGCTGATGGACCACCCGGCCGTCGCCAAGGTGTTCGACGCCGGCACGACCGAGCAGGGCCGGCCCTACTTCGTGATGGAGTACGTCAAGGGCCTGCCCATCACCGAGTACTGCGACCGGCACAAGCTGACCTACCGCGAGCGCCTCGAGCTGTTCCAGCAGGTGTGCGAAGGCGTTCAGCACGCGCACCAGAAGGCGGTGATCCACCGTGACCTCAAGCCCTCGAACGTGCTCGTGGCCGAGCAGGACGGCAAGCCCGCGCCGAGGATCATCGATTTCGGCCTGGCCAAGGCGACCGCGCAGCGCCTGACCGAGCACACGATGTTCACCGAACTTGGCGTGCTCGTGGGCACGCCCGAGTACATGAGTCCCGAGCAAGCCGACCTCACTGGCGAGGGCGTGGACACCCGCACGGACGTCTACTCCCTGGGCGTGATCCTGTACGAACTTCTGGTCGGCGCGCTGCCGTTCGACCCGAAAGAACTGCGCAGCGCCGGCCTGGAAGGCATCCGGCGCAAGATCCGTGAGGATGAACCGGTGCGGCCCTCGTCGCGGGTGTCCTCTGGAGGCGCAACCTCCCGCGAGTCGGCCGCCTCGCGCGGCGTCGACACGCGCACCCTGCAGCGCCAAATCAGCGGGGACCTGGACTGGATCACGCTCAAGGCGCTCGAGAAGGACCGGGCGCGTCGCTACGGCTCGCCCATGGAGCTGGCCGCGGACATCCGCCGTCACCTCAACGAC
>CAZADU010000206.1:0-1722 GCA_964483945.1 uncultured bacterium | reverse complement strand
GGAGCCCGGCTTGGCGGGTGTCAAGAACTGGTCTCGTGCCAGCTACGATTCCTGCTTGCGCCGGGCCCGCCGTCGAGCACCAGCGAACGAAAGTCGCACGACGCTTCGCGTTCTCACTGGGACCCGCCGCTCGCCTCGACCGATCGAGGGTAAGGGCTTGCGAGCGCGGCGTAGCCCGCGCTCGTTGCGGCTTCCGCCGCGCCCGCCTCGCACATCGCCGCCTCCGAAAGCCCGCCGGCGAACGCCCCTGTCGAAGCGGTCAGCATCACTTACCCGGCGACGACTCCTTGGCGCCGCGATTCCCCATCCTCGGAGGCTCCGATGAAGTCCCGCATCCTGCTGCCCCTCGCCGGCCTGGTGCTGGCACTCGCCACGGCGGCGGGTGCGCAGTTCGCGCCCGGTGCGCCGGACGAGGCCGACACGCCGCTCGATGCAGCCACGCGTTCGGCTGCGATCGAGTCGCTCACGGTCGCCGTGCGCGACCGCTATGTGTTTGCAGACAAGGGCGCTGATCTTGCCAAGCAGCTCAAGCGGCGTGCGTCACGCAAGGAGTACGACCGCATCACCGGCACACGCGAGTTCGCCGACTCGCTCACCGCACACATGCAGGCCGCCACGCACGACCTGCACATGCGCGTGCACTACCGGCTCGAGCCGTTGCCGCGCGATGGCGCGCACGGCGCGCACGGTGACGAGGAGGACACACCCAACGAGGCCGAGCGCCAGCGCGAACTCGCGTTCGAGACCTTGCGCAACTTCGGCTTCGACCAGGTGCGCCGACTGCCCGGCAACGTGGGCTATCTGGACCTGCGCATGTTCTCGGGCTCGCCCGAGGCGCAGTCCACGGCGGTCGCGGCCATGAACTTCCTCGGCAACTGCGACGCGTTGATTGTGGACCTGCGCCGCAACGGCGGCGGTTCGCCGGGCATGATCCAGACGCTGTTGAGTTACTTGGTCGAACCTGGACGCCGGCTCAACTTCAACAACTTCTATCAGCGCAAGGGCGATCGCTGGGTTCAGTACTACACGTCGCCGTTCGTACCCGGGCCGCGACTGGCGGGCAAGCCCATCTACGTGCTGACCAGCGCGCTCACCGGTTCGGCTGCCGAGGAGTTCAGCTACGACGTGCAGACGCACGAGCTGGGTACGCTGATCGGAGCAACCACCGCGGGCGCGGCGAACCCCGGCGGGATGGTGCGCGTCTCGGACCATCTGGCGGCATTCATCGCCACCGGGCGTGCCGTGAACCCGGTCACCAAGACCAACTGGGAAGGCGTGGGCGTCAAGCCCGACGTCGCCGTACCGCCGCACGAGGCGCTGCGCACCGCGCACGTGCGTGCGATCGAGGAGCTGAAGAAGAAGCCGCGCGACGCCGAGCACGACGCGTTCCTGGGGCGCGCGCTCGAAGCGGCGAAGCAGACTCCCGACGACAAGCCGGCCGACTTCGAGCGGCCGACGCGGCGGAAGGCGGGCTGAGGCCCGCGCCTGAGTGCGGCGAAAGGCAGGCGGAGGCTCTCGCCTCAGCGCGGCAGCGCGCTCGCGCCAGCCGTGGCGGAACGGATGCGCGTGGGCTCTGACGTGTCGGTCCACGCGCACACCAGCCAGTCGCCGAGGCTCACCAGCCGCGGGAAACCGGCGCGCCGTGCACCGGAGCTGCGCGCGATGGTGATGGGCGCGCCGAGCTTGCCGTTGGCACCCACGCGACGCGCGCGCACCGCGGCC
>CAZADU010000205.1:0-3239 GCA_964483945.1 uncultured bacterium | reverse complement strand
GGCCGCCCGCGGTCAGCTCCGCGAACGGCTGCGAGTGCTCCACGTCGAACAGCACGCCACGGCAGCCGCCGTCCTTCGCGAGTCGCGCCGCCAGTTCCAGGTTGGTCAGGACCGCGCCATGGTCCTCGAACCAGTCGAGGTCGGCTGGCGTTACGTTGACACGCAGGAAGTTCTCGCGGAAGCGCCCGAATTGCGTCGCCCGAAGGTCGGCGCGCGCCGAGTCCAGGTCGCCGGCGGCGAATCGGCGCCTGCCCCACAGCTTCCATGCGAAGTTCCCCGAGTCGCCGGACGCGGTGCGGTAGTCGGCGTGAAACACGCACCCATCAAACGGGCTCGCCTGCAGCTCCGCGATGTGGTCGCGCATGAAGCGCGGGTTCGGCTCGTCCCAGCCGAACTCGATGAGCTTCTTGCGCGGGGCCGCGCCGCCGGCCGCCACCGCCAGCAGCAACGCCACGATCAGCGCGCCCACGCCGAGTGATAAGCGCTTCAATGGGCCTTTCCGTTCAAGGCCAGTTGCGCGTACAAGTCGGCTAACTCCTGCACCATCCGCTGCGCCGAAAACTCGTCCACCCGCGCCCGGCCGGCAGCACCCATGCGGCGAGCGGTCGCGGGGTCGGCCGCGAACGCATGCAGGCGGTCGGCCATTGCGGCAATGTCGCCCACCTCGACAAGCCAGCCGTTCTCGCCCGAGGTGATCGCGTCGGGCGCGCCGTCCACCAGCGTCGCCACGATGGGCAATCCCGCCGCCATGGCCTGCGGGAACACGCGGGGGAGCCCCTCCCAGCGCGAGGCCAGCGCGAACACGTCGAACGCGCGCAGCAACTCGGGCACGTCGCGCCGTAGTCCCGCCAGGAGCACGCGGTCCTCAAGCCCCAGTCGAGCAACGGCCGCTTCCAGTTCGCCTCGCTGAGGTCCGTCGCCCACGTACACGAGCCTCGCCTCGGGGCGCGCGTTCGCCACCGGCACGAACGCCGCGAGCAGATCGAGCGGGGCCTTCTGTTCGCCCAGGCGCCCGACGCTGCCGATCACGAACGACTCGCACGGCAGTCCGAGCCGGCCGCGCGCCTGATCGCGCGCGATCGCGACGTCTCGAAATGCCGTGATCTCGATTCCCGAGCGGATCAGGCGGTATTGATCGCGCCGGCCGATGCCCAGCGCCAGGCCGGCGTCGCGGTTGGGTGTGCCCACCACCACGATCGCCGCCGAGAACCTGGCGCAGATGCGCTCGAGCCAGACGTAGAGCCAGTACACGTGCCACGGCTGATGGCGGTTGAACCCCCAGCCGTGCGCGGTGTGCACGATCACCGGCACGCCCGCGAGCCACGCGGCGACGCGTCCGACGATGCCCGCCTTCGAGGAGTGCGTGTGCACGATGTCGTAGCGTCCGCGGCGGATCTCGCGCCACAGCCGGATCGTGGCGAGCAAGTCGTGCCACGGGCTCAATCGCCGGACCAGGCACGGTTCGACGATCACGGGGATGCCGCGCGCGCGCGACTCGCTGTGCAGCTCGCCTTCCACGCCGGTCTCAGGCCCGGTGAGCAGCGTGCTCTCGTATCGCTCGGAATCGATGAGCGCGCACGACAACATGGTGTTCTCCTGCGCACCGCCCACGATCATGCGCGTGATCACGTGCAGCACGCGCAGCCGCTGCGCGTCGCAGGCCGGTGCGGGCCCCGTGACGCGGCCATTGCCGATCAAGCGCTCACTCCCGTCACGGGTGCCAGGCGCGAGGGGCGCAACGGCCGGCCCAGTTCGACCAGGCGCGCCGCGTCGGCCGAGCCGATCTCCCGCCACCACATCTCGAAGCAGAGCGCGGCCCACAGCGGTCCCGACCGGTCTACGTGGCGCCGGTGCTCGTCGTGCCAGCGCTGGAGCACGTCGCGGCGGAACAGCCCACTGCCCGGGCCCGCGAACGTGTCGCCCGCGAGCGAGTCCAGCGGTCCGCGCAACCAGTTCTCGACCGGCACCGAGAATCCATGCTTGCGGCGCGTGGCGATCCCCGGAGGCAGCAGCCGTTCGGCGAGCCGGCGCAATACTCGCTTTCCGGTCGCGCCCTCAAGACGCGCATGCGCAGGCAGCGTCGCGGCATGGCGCACGAGCGCGTCGTCCAGATAGGGAACTCGACCTTCCACCGATGCGCCCATCGTGGTGCGGTCCTCCTTGAGCAGCAGGTCGTCGGGAAGGTACCAGAGGTGGTCCGCCGCGGCGGCCATTGCCGCTCGGCTCGCGGGAAGTGCGCCGAGCTCGGCCGCCATCTCGAGTGCGAGCCGGTCCGCCACCGTGGCGGGGTCTGCATCGAGCGCGAGGGCCTCGCGCCAGCGCGCCGGCCGGGCGGGTTCCATGGTGGACAGGTAAGCGCCGAGGAACGGTTCGCGCCCGCGCGCCTCGAGCAGCTTGCCCGCCAGGATCAGCCGCTCGCCCGTGAGCGTACGACGATGATGGTCTCGCTCGCCGAGCCAGCGCGCGCCGGCGCGCGCCAGCGCCGGGGGCAGCCAGTCGAGGTTCGCGAGCAGGCCCGGCAGCCGGTGCCGCTGGTAGCCGCCGAACAGTTCGTCGCCGCCGGTCCCCGACAGCACCACCACCACGTGCTCGCTGGCCTCGCGGGCCACAAGATACGCCGGCACCGCGGCGGAGTCCGCACACGGCTCGTCGAGCAGTGCGATCACGCGCGGCACCTCGTGCGCGAGGTCCATGCTGACGGTGGACTCGTGGTGGCGCGTGCCCAGGTGCTCGGCGACGCGCCGGGCGTGAGCACGCTCGTCGTGATGCCCGCCGTCTTCGAATCCGATCGAAAACGTGCGCGTCTCGCGGCGGATCTCCTCGGGCAGAAGGGCTACCAGCAGGCTCGAATCCACGCCGCCCGACAGCAGCACGCCGACGGGACGGTCCGACAGCAGCATGGCGCGAGTCGAAGCCGCGAGTCGTTCGCCGACCTGGTCGGCCAGCGCATCGAGCGGTGTGGAAGCCAGCAACGGGTCCGGCACGAAGTCGGGCCATGCCCAGTAGCGTTCCACACGCATCTGCGTGGGCGTGACCACGATGCGACAGCCGGGGCGCAACTTGCGGATCGCCTTGAACACGGTGACCTCACCGGGCACGAAGCTCAGGGCCAGGAACCGTCCGACGCCGTCCAGGTCGAGCTCGCGAGACACCGCCGGGTCGGTGAGCAGCGACTTCATCTCCGACGCGAACAGCAGCCGATCCCCGCAACGCGTCCAGTAGAGCGGCTTCACACCCAG
>CAZADU010000204.1:0-11741 GCA_964483945.1 uncultured bacterium | reverse complement strand
TTCTCATGCTTCGTCTCCCTTGACCGTGGTCTCGAGGTACGTCTCTTCCTTCACCGTGGACAGCACCATCACCGTTCGCGTCTGCCGCACGCCCTCTTGCGAGGAGAGCTGCTCCAGGAGCAACTCTTGAAGTGCCGGCATGTCACCGACACGGACCTTCAAGAGCAGCGAGAACTCGCCGGTGATGTGATGGCATTCCAGGACCGCATCCAACTTCTTCGCGCGTTCGAGAAAGCCCTTCTCAAACCTCGGGTGCTCGAAGAACACCTCCACGAACGCGCACACCTCGGCACCGACCGCCGCGGGATCCACCACCGCCGTCCAGCGCCGGATCACACCCGCGGCCTCGAGCTTCTTCACGCGCTCGTGGACCGCGGCAGTCGAAAGCCCCACCCGCTTGGCGATCTCAGCCTGTGCGAGCGAAGCGTCCTTCTGCACCAGCGCCAGGATGCGGCGGTCGGTGCGATCAAGTTCCCGGGAGGCAGTGACTCTTCGGACCATGGCGCGAGTGTATTATCGGTCGAACGGCATTTCAACTGAAATATTATAGGTCAACAGGCCATATCACCGTCATTCATAAGGCGAACAGATTACCCGGCCGCGCCCTCGGAAGCCCACGGCTGGCGTCGCATCCCCTGCACCGATGCCCGCGGTATACACACAGTGGCAACGACTTACGACCGCTCATGCCTCCGGCTCTCGGTCCCGCGGCGGGTCGCCCGCGCGGAAGAATCGCAGCCTCGCTGGAACTGGACGACGCCGAACCGCTCCTCAGGAGCGAGTTCCTGGCGGCGAGCCGCTCAGCGAGCCGCCACCGCCTCCCGCACCCAGTCGAACACGCGATCGCGCTCGATGAGCGTCTCCACCACAAGGTCCGCGCCGTGCGCTTCGAGCTCGACGCGCGTGCGGCTGCCGGTTGCCACCGCCACGCAGCGCGCACCCGCGGCACGAGCACAAGCGATGTCCCACTCGGTATCCCCCACCACCACGCAACGCTCCGGCGTCACTCCGTGCCGGTCGGCGGCGCGCGCCACGGCGAGCCGTGCGAGCGAGTCGCGGTCCGGGCCCTCCTCGCCGAATGTGCCCCAGGCGAAGTGCCCGAGGATCCCGAACGAATCCAGCTTCAGGTGCGCCATGGGAGTGACGTTGCCGGTGAGCAGCGCTCGCGCCCATGCGGGCTCGGCTACCAGCGCCTCGAGCATTTCGGGCACGCCCGGCAACAGCGAGCCGCGCGGCGGGTCCATGAGCCGCGCCATGTGCGCGGCGGTGAGCTGCCAGAACTCGTCCCGTTCGCTGGCGGAGAGCGACAGGCCGTGGCGCTCGAGGATGTCGCCCAGGATCAGTGTGTCGGTGCGTCCCGCGAACGGGATCGTGCGCAGGTCGTCGTCCACTCCGTGGCCTTCGCGCAGTGCCAGCGAGATGGCCTCGCGCCCGGCGCCCTGTGTGAGCAGCAGCGTGCCATCGATATCGAACAGCCAGACGAGCGATGCGGGTTCAGGGGCCATGAGCAGTGCAGGTTAGCGGATGCAGTGTTTTCGTGGGGCCACCGCGCCCACGCTGGACGAGCCCGCGGCGCGGTGCTTTCCTCGTCCGTCCGCCCCTCCGCACCCGACGCGGCCCGCATCACCCAGGAGACAGGTCCCGACCCTTGACCGACATCGACGCCGCCCGGCTGCACCCGGCTGAAGGCTCAGCGCGACAACCACTCGACGCCGCGCGCCGCCTGCATGCCTACCTGGGTGGGCGCCACCTGCACGACGGCCGGCTCGAGGGCGCCGATCAGGGCGTGCGCTGGAACATCCGCGTCTGGCGCTTCGTGAAGAGCTACCTGCCGTGGCTGCGACCGCGCGAGCGCTACTTCTTCCTGCAGGGGCAGGCGTACTGGTCACTCGCATCCTGGACACTGGGCGATCTCACGGGCGCGCCCGCATACCACGAGGCGGCACGCGCGGCGACGCGCGTCATCCTCGCCACGCAGCGCCCTGACGGCGCGTGGGACTACCCGCTCCCCGAACGCAAGCACCTGATCGCCACGGTCGAGGGCGACTTCGGCGCGGTCGCGCTGCTCGAAGGCTACCGCCGAGACGGCGACCCCGCGTGGCTCGCCGGCGCAAGACGCTGGCACGAGTACGTCGAACGCGAAATCGGCTACCAATCGCACCCGGGCGGTCTGTGCGTGAACTATTTCCAGCTGCCGCGCGGGCTCGTCCCCAACAACACCTGCGAGTGGATCTGGGTGCTGGGCGAACTGGCCCGTGCCACGGGCGAGGCGCGCTACCTCGAGAAGGTCTCTGCGTTGCTGGGATTCCTGGAAGCCGTGCAGCTGCCGAGCGGCGAGCTGCCGTACGAGCTGGCCGGGGGCAACGAGCCGCGCACTCGGCCGCACTACCTGTGCTACCAGTACAACGCGTTCCAGTGCATGAAGCTCGCTTGGTTCGCATCAGCGCACGGCGACGCACGCGCACGCGCCATCGCCGAGCGGCTCTCGGACTTTCTCGCGACCGGCGTGCTGCCCTCGGGCGCGGTGCGTGCCTCGTGCATGAGCGTGAACCCGGAAGTGGTCTATTACGCCGACGCCGTGGCCCTGGCACTCCACACCGTGAGCGCGCTGGGCTGGCGCGATCACGCGGCCCTGGCCGAGCGTTCGTTTGGCTGGGTGATCGCTCAACAACGCGCGGACGGCGGCTTCGACCGGTTCTCGCGCGGTGATTATGGGATGCTCTCCGATCGCAACGAGTACCCGCGCTACCTCGCGATGACGTTGCATCATCTGGCCGAGCGCGCCCGCGCGGGGAACCGCACATGAGGGTACTGGTCGTCACCAACATGTATCCGTCGGCCGAGCGGCCGCACTGGGGCGCGTTCATCAAGTCCCAAGCGGACTCGCTCGCGGCTGCCGGCTGCGAGAACACGCTTTACGAGATCCACGGCTGGCGCCACACGAACGAGTACTTCAAGGCACTCGCCGAACTGCCGCGCGTGGCTCGCGAGTGCGGTGCCGAGCTCGTGCACGCACACTACGGGCTCTCGGGCGCGGCCGCGCTGCGCGTGAATCTGCCGCGCGTGGTGAGCTTCTGCGGCGACGATCTGCTGGGGCGGCCCGATGCGCTGGGCCACACCACGCTCAAGAGCCGACTGCTGCTGCCTGTCTCGCTGCTCGCGGCACGGCGTGCGCACGGCGTGATCGTCAAGACCGACGAGATGCGCCGCGTCATCGCCGGCGTGCCGGACGTGCACGTGATCGCCAACGGCGTGGATCTGTCGCGGTTCACGCCCGAGCCTCGTCACACCGCACGCGGCGCACTCGGCTGGCGCAGCGACGGTCACGTGCTGCTGTTCGCGGCCATGCCGTCCGAGACGCGCAAGAACTGGCCGCTGGCCGACGCCGCTTGCCGGCTGCTCGCCGCGCGCGGGCTCGACGTGCGGCTCGAGGCGGTGCACGACCGGCCGCAGACCGACATGGTTCGCGCGATGAACGCGGCCGACGTGCTGCTGCTGCCCTCATTCCATGAAGGCTCGCCCAACGTGGTGAAGGAGGCGATGGCGGTGGGTCTGCCGGTGGTCGCGGCAGCCGTGGGTGACTGCGCCGAGCGGCTGCGAGACGTGACGCACTCGTTCGTCGTGCCGCGCTCGCCGGAGGCTTTCGCCGACGCCGCCGCGGCCGTGCTGGCGAGCGGCGCACGCTCCAACGGTCGTGAGGTCATCGCGCGCACGCTGTCGCTCGAAGCGGTGGCACAGCGAGTACTCGCGGTCTACGCCCAGGCAATCGCGCGGTTCGGCGCGCGATGAGCGTGAAGGCCGCGCCAATGCTACTGCCGGGCGTGCTGTTGCTTGCCTCGCTCGCGGGCTGTGGCGCGCCGCCTCGTATGCCCGCCGAAGCGCGCGTGCCGGGAGCCTCCGACGTGGCGTGGTTGTTGGACGATTCGTTGCTCGCCGTGGCACTGCACGGCCAAGGTGTGGTGCTCGTGGACGCGGCCACGGGTGTCGAGCGGGAAGCGTGGCGGCTACCAGACATGCCGGCTGAGGCCGCGTTCGGCCTGGCCGCGAGCGCGACAGGCGAGACACTCGCCGTCGCCCTTTCCGATAGCGTGCGGGTGTTCCTCACGCGCGGCTTGATACCGTTAATGGCCACTCCCGGCCGCGCACAGACGCTGGCGCTCTCGGGCGACGGTACGGCGCTGCGCTGGAGCGACGGAGCCACGGGGCGCTCCATCGCGGTGCCTTCGGGCGAGGTGCGGCTCCAACAGGCGATGTTCGCCAAGCGCGGCGCTTTGAAATGGGTGCCGTTCCTCGGCGGGTTCGCGTGGCCCGACAACCGCTGGGTGCGCTTCGAGCGCGACGACACGGTCGCAGCCATGGCGCTGGGGCCATTCATGCAGGGTCTCCCGGGCCAGATCTCGCTCTCGGCACAGGGTTCCACCGTGGCCGTGGCGGAGGGCACGGACCACGTGTCGTTCTGGGACGCGCGCACCGAGCAGATGCGCTGGCGACTCAAGCTCGCCGGGGGTGCCAGCTTCGACGACATGGCGCTCTCGGGCGACACATGGTATCTGGCGACTGCGCGCGGTGGCCGCGTGCGGCTGCTGTGGGCCTACACCGGACGCGGGGTCGCCAACTGGCGGCCGCACGGCGGCGCGGATGTACGTTCACTAGCGTTCGCACGCGACGGGCGAAAGCTCGCCACGGTGGGCGCCGACGGATTCGTGCGCGTGTGGTCGGTCCCCGAAGTCCGGAAGGAGCGTCGCTGAAATGTGCGGCATCGCGGGTTGGTACGCGCGCGGCGGCCGGGCGGTGGCCGACGCCACGCTCGCGGCGATGTGCGACACCATCGTCCACCGCGGCCCCGACGACCAGGGCCGGTTCACCGACGGCGACTTCGGCTTCGGCATGCGCCGGCTCGCCATCGTGGACGTGTCCGGCGGCCACCAGCCGATGACAAGCGAGGACGGCCGATTCGTCATCACGTTCAACGGCGAGATCTTCAATCACCCCTCCCTCCGCCGCGAACTCGAGTCGCTGGGCCATCGCTACCGCACCAACTCCGACACCGAGAGCATCCTGCGCGGCTTTCAGCAGTGGGGCCCGGGTGTGTGGGCGCGCCTGGAGGGCATGTTCGCAGTGGCGATCTGGGATCGCACCACGCGCACGTTGTACCTGGCGCGCGATCCCTTGGGCATCAAGCCGCTGCACGTCTCGCTGCAGAATGGCGGGCTCGCGTGGGGCTCGGAGTTGAAGGCGCTGGTGCCCGTGCCGGGGCTCCGGTTCACGCCCGACCCGGCCGCAATGGACCAGTTCTTCGCGTTCGGTCACGTACTGGCCCCGCGCACGATCTATCGCGAGGTCACCAAGCTCGAACCCGGTTGCGCGCTGGAGCTGGGGCCCGAAGGGGAGCCGCGCATCACGCGCTTCTGGCGGTTCGAGTACAAACCGTCGCCGGAGGCAACGGAACACGAATGGATCGAGCGCTTCCGCGACACGTTCACCGCGTGTGTCAAGCGTCACCTCCAGAGTGACGTGCCACTGGGCGCGTTCCTCTCGGGCGGTGTGGACTCGTCCGCGGTCGTGGCGGCCATGCAGCGGGTCATGGGCGAGCCCGTGCGCACGTTCACGATCGGGTTCGCCGATCAGGCGTTCGACGAAGCCCCCTACGCGCGCCAGGTGGCCGAGCACTTGAAGTGCCGCCACACGGAGCGGCGAGTAGAACTGGACGACGCGGCCACCATCCTGCCGCGGCTGGCCGCGGCATACGACGAGCCGTTCGCCGACCCCTCGGCGATCCCCACCTGGTATGTGTCGCGCCTGGCGCGTGAACAGGTCATCGTGGCCATGTCGGGTGACGGCGGCGACGAGTTGTTCGCCGGCTACGAGCGACACCGCGCCGAGCGGCTGTTGCAGTCGCGGCGGCCGCTGTTCGCGCTGGCCGGTCTGTTGGCGCACCTGCCGCCGCTGCCGGACGACCGCTGGAACCGGTTCCGCCAGCGGCTGGCCAAGGTGAGCGCTGACGCAGCACTGCCGACCACGTTCCGGCGCTTCTTCAGCAAGTACCAGCTGGTGCCACGCGCCGTGCGCGCAGCACTCTACCGGCCCGAGTTCACCGCGCAACTCGGCAGCGGTGACGAACTGGAGCGGCTCGAGTCCGCGTACTTCCCCAAGCGCGTCTCGCGCGACCCCGTCGAGGACCTGCTCTACGCCGACACGGTCGTGCGCTTGCCCGACGACATGCTCACCAAGGTGGATCGCGCCAGCATGCAGCACTCCCTCGAGGTGCGCGTGCCGTTCCTCTCGCACCTGTTCGTGGAGTTCGCCGCCACCGTGCCGGTGGGGTTGAAGCTCCGCGGTGCCACCGGCAAGTACCTGGTGAGGAAGGCGGTCGAACCATGGCTGCCGAGCGGCATCCTGGACCGGCCCAAGCAGGGCTTCGCCGTACCACTCGCGCGCTGGGTGAAGGGCGACTTGGGCCACTACGCCGAGCGTGTATGGCGCGAGTCGGGCGCCGACCAGGCCGGTGCACTGCGGCCCGAGGGCGTGGCCGCACTGTTCGCCGAGCACCGAAGCGGCCGCGCCGACCGCTCGCAGATGCTCTACGCGCTGGCGATGTTCGCGCTGTGGTGGCAGGGCCGGCCGCGCTGAAGCACGCGCCTCACCCCGCTCAGTCGCTGCGGAAGAGCTGGTTCGGCTCGCCCTTCTCCCATGGCCGGTAGCCTTGCGCGAACCGGATGCGTTCGCCGAGCGGCGGGTGCGTGTACAGCAGCCACTTCACCCAGCCGGCGGGCTCGGGGTCGCTGCGATTGCCGCGCGCCAGCTCCAGGAACGCGCGCGCCCCGGCGTCGTTGTCGCGCGTGATCTCGAGCGCGTAGACGTCGGACTCGTGCTCCATCAGGCGTGAGACCACGTTGGTGATCGGCTGGCCCAGGAGACCGACCAATGACAACACGGCCAGCAGCAGCGGCATGGCGGCCAGGTCCGCCATGCTCGTCACACGCCAGCGCACGCCCCACAGGCGCAGCGCGCCATGCGACAACTTCGCCACCAGCCAGAACGCGAAGAACGCTCCCAGCGACATGAGCAGCACGCCCTTCCAGATGTGGCGGAGCACGTAGTGGCCCATCT
Organism: uncultured bacterium; assembly: GCA_964483945.1. GTDB lineage: Bacteria > Eisenbacteria > RBG-16-71-46 > RBG-16-71-46 > RBG-16-71-46 > JAIOPA01. The sequence goes on along the minus strand of CAZADU010000204.1, from coordinate 4,631 downwards.
CGTGGCCCATCACGAACAGGATCTCGTCTTTGCGCATGGCCTCGAGCGTGGTGTCCCACAGCACGATCCGCTGCGACGCGCCGAACCCGCTCACATAGGCGTTCACCTTCTTGGTGCGACTGCTCATGTCCACTTCATACACGTTCCGCGCCGGCACGGTGGCACGTGCACCAAGCGCCAGGATGTCCTGGCGCAGTTGCTCGTCTCGCAGCGGCGTGAACTTGTTGAACAGCGGGTCGAACAGCAACGGCTGCAGCAGCGTGCTCGCCAGCACCACGGGCAGCGTGCCCGAGGCAAGCCACAGCCACCAGCGCCTTGGACTGGTCTCGACCGCGCGCCACGCCAGTGCGATCAGCGGCACCACTCCCACGGCCACGACCTGGAACGCGAGCGCCTTCAACTGGTCCACGAACCACGCGGCTGGCGCCTGCGTCATGAACCCGAACTTCTGCTCGAGCGCGTAGCCCTCGTACCAAGTGAGCGGAAACAAGATCACGAACATCGCCGCCGAGTAGAGCGAGAAGAACACCAGCACGCGCCCCCAGCGGCCGCGGCCTCCCGCGCTGGCGATGTCGCGAAAGCGTTGTGAGAGTCCGGTGAACAGCAGCAGCACGCCGACAAGGATCCCGAGCAGCGGCGAGACGATGTGCAGCATGACGCGCATGCGCTGGTACTCGCGGTTCTCGCTCGTGAAACCGGCGCGCGCCTCGACGAGGTAGTCGCGCGGCGCGGCGGAGGCGGAGACGGCGAGCGAGGCCGGGACTGCCTTGGCGCTGTCGGCGGCCAGCGATCGCTGCATGGCCCGTGTAACGGGCGCCTCTTGCGCGGTCGCAGCTCCCGAGGCCGCGAGGGAGCTCAAGCACATCAGCACAGCGATCGTCGCGGCGAATCGGCGCATTCGGCCTCCGGGTCTGACAGGAGGCGCGAGACTAGCTGTCGCTCGCGGCGCATGCGAACTGGCCATGGCTGCCGCCTCAAACCGATCGAGGGGCTGGCGACTGCCAGCCCCTCGGGACGGGATCCGCAGCGGGTCAGGGGGGCGCTACGGATGCGGACCTGCTCGCCCGGGGGATGCGCCGGACGCCGGGCGCCGGCCGCGCAACTGAAGGGCCCGCGCGGCGGCTGCCCAAGCCCAATTGTGCGCGAGTGCTGCCGGGGTGCCAAGGGAAATCCTGCGGGGAGCCCATCGGACCAGCCTTGGAGTTCGACGACAGTTCACCGAAACCCGCGCCGTGCGACAGGGGATGCCAGCAGGAACGGCCAGGAGCGCCGCCAAGCGGCACTGCGCCCTACCTTCGAACTGCTGATTGTTCCTCGAGTTCAACCGCAAACGCCTTCGGGTCCGTGGTGGGGAGGCGGCACGCGTAGTTCACGCAGACGTACGCCGTTGCCTTGCCGCCCTTGCGTTCCAGCAGTTCGGTAAAGGGCGCGATCCGCGACAGCTCCTTCCTGCTTCCACCGGACTGGACCAGCAGGAGGAGGTCATTGGGCAGAAAACGCCGGTTGAACTCGCGAAGCAGTTCGCGCGTGCCGGGGTCGCCAGGCTCGCCGGCGATCACCACGTGCCGCGAGACGGACTGGTCCAGATCCATGGCGGCCAGCATCCGTGGCATTCCCGCGGGCCCATCGGTGAGACGCCGGGCGAAGTAGTCAAATCCGCGTCTGGCCCTGGCCAGCCAGTCGTCGCGATCGAGCAAGGTCCCCAGCAGCTGAAGGTTGAACAGGGCGATCGAGTTGCCTGCCATTTCCGCGCCGTCAAAAGCCTGCTTGAATCTCAGCTTGAGATGAGGATCGCCTGCCGGGCTGTCGAAGAACGCGCCGTCACGCTCGTCCCAGAATCGCTCGATCTGGCTCTCGGTCAGGAGCATCGCCCGGGATAACCACCTTGCGTCGTGAGTGGCTCCGTACAAATCGATGAAGCCCCCCGCGAGGTAGGCATAGTCGTCGAGCTGCCCGGCTTGAGCGACTTCGCCTTCCCGCCAGCGACGCCGTAACGAGCGCGTGCTCGAATCGTAGAGGTGGTCCCAAACGAACTCGGCCGCCCGCGTCGCGCGCACGGCGAGCGCATCATCTCCGAGCACGCGCGCCCCTCGCGCGTAGGCCGAGATCATCAACCCATTCCACGCCGCGAGCACCTTGTCGTCCAGGTGAGGGTGGCTCCGCTTGTCACGCGCCGCGAGAAGCTTGCCCCGCGCCTGCGTCAGCCGTCGTGACGCATCGTCGATCGTGATCCCGAGCTGCGCCGCCGCCTCCTCGACGGTGCGGCTTTCGTGGAGGATCGAAGTGGCGTGCTCGAAGTTGCCGTCCGGGGTCACCCCGTAGCGGAGGTTGAAAAGGTCGGCATCCTGCTTGCCGAGCACCGACTCGATCTCGGCCGGACGCCAGACATAGAACTTCCCCTCTTCGCCCTCGCTGTCGGCGTCCTCAGCCGAGTAGAACGCGCCCTCGGGCGAGGTGAGCTCGCGCGAGACGTATTCAAAGATCCCGCGCGCCGTCTCGGCGTACTCCCGGCTGCTGGTCACCTGATAGGCCTCAAGGTAGGCGCACGCGAGCTGTGCTTGATCGTAGAGCATCTTCTCGAAGTGCGGCACCAACCAGATGCGGTCTGTGGAATAGCGGTGGAATCCTCCACCAAGATGGTCGTGAATCCCGGCGGCACGCATCGCGTCGAGCTGGCGCAGCACCATCTCCTTGGCGCGCGCGTGTCCCCGGCGGTCCCGTGCCCAGTACCGAAGAAGGAAGGCCAGGTTGCTCGTCGAGGGGAACTTGGGCGCGTTCCCGAATCCGCCGTGCTCGGCGTCTTGGCCCCGCTCGAAGAAGGCGTAGGCCTGATCGAAGAGCCGAGGCCGGTCGGTGGAGCCCGTGTCGGCGAACGACAGACCGGCGAGGTGGTTCATGACCTGCGCCCCCGAGTGCTCGAGGTTCGCGCGTTCACTGACCCAGGTCTCGTGAATGCGGGGGAGTAGCTGCATCAGCCCCGTGCGACCCGACTTCGAGTCAGGCGGGAAATACGTGCCGCCAAAGAACGGCTTGAGGTCCGGGGTCAGGAACGCCGTGAGCGGCCATCCGCCCCCGAGACCCATCGACTGTATGGCGGTCATGTAAACACGGTCCACGTCGGGACGCTCTTCGCGATCCACCTTGATGGAGACGAACCAGCGATTGAGCAGCGCCGCCACCGAGTCGTTCTCGAACGACTCGCGCTCCATGACATGGCACCAGTGGCAGGTCGAATAGCCGATTGAGAGGAAGATCGGCTTGTCCTCCCGCCGGGCCTTCTCGAACGCCTCCTCGCCCCACGGATGCCAATTCACGGGGTTGTAAGCGTGCTGCAGCAGGTAGGGGCTTTTCTCCCGGGCCAGTCGATTCGGCCGTCGCGTCCGGCTCGGGGCCTGGGCCGCTGACGTCGGGTCGGTCCTGCCGGCAGCAACCACGTCGCCCTCGCCAGCGAGTTGGCGCGATCCCAAGCTCGCATCGCAGGACAGAAGCGCGCAGCTCAGAACGATCAGGGCCAGACATGTCGCGGTGGACTTCATTCGGCGGTCTCACTCCGTATGTAGTCGAAGTCCGGCAGGCCCCTCATCTTGGTGGACATGCTGCACTCCAAGGCCGCCCGCTACACTAGACTTCCAAGCGGTCGGTGTCTCACGTTGGATGGCAAAGAGGGCGTCGTCACGTGCGGCGCGGATCGCACCGCTGATTGCGACGGGCCCGAGGGGGGGTCGGTAGCAGTGAAACAGGCCTCCTCAGTGCGTTCCCCAGCAGTTATGCTGCCGGCGCGCCTTGAACTTCAGCGAATCGTCGCGGTTCACCGACAAGGAGGAGTGAGATGAAGCGCACGCTGTTCATTCTGTCGCTCTCCGTCGCATTGGCGGGGGTTGCACACGCGGCCAGCACACCGGCCGCACCGTCCCGCGCGGTGGGTGACCTCGGCAAGGTCGGCAGCGTGAAGTTCCCGACTTCCTGCGCCCCGGAGTACCAGGCCCAGTTCGAGCGCGGCGTCGCGCTCCTGCATTCGTTCTTCTACGCCGAAGCACGCCGCGTTTTCGCCGAGGTCGCGCGCCAGGACCCAGAGTGTGCGATGGCCTACTGGGGCATCGCGATGACCTATTACCACCCCCTGTGGACCCCGCCGGACTCCACCGAGCTCGCGGCCGGTATGGCCGCGGTGGAGCAGGCGCTGGCAGCGAAGAAGCAGGGCGATCGCGAAGGCGAATTCATCCACGCCATCGCGGCGTACTACAAGGGGCTCGACACTCCGGAGCTGGCCACTGCCGAGGCGACGCCCGCCCCTTCCTGCCACGGGGGAGGGGTCGCGGACATCAAAGGCCGATCGGTTTGCTTCCGGCGCGAGATGGAGAAGATCGTCACGCGCCATCCCGAAGACGTGGAGGGCGCGGCATTCTTCGCGCTCTCGCTGGTGGCGACGGCTCCGATCGGCGACCCCGAGCTCAAGAACCAGAAGCAGTCAGCGGCGTTGCTCGAGCCGTGGTACGCGCAGCAACCCCAGCACCCTGGACTCGCTCATTACTTGATTCACACCTACGACTACCCACCGCTGGCGACCAAGGGGCTCGCCGCGGCCCAGGCCTACGCGAGCATCGCTCCCGAGGTGCCGCACGCGCTCCACA
>CAZADU010000203.1:0-1572 GCA_964483945.1 uncultured bacterium | reverse complement strand
CGGGTTCCAGCTCCAGAGTTCGGCGATGGCCGTGCCGAAGACGTTGCAGGTGTACCTGGGAACGTCGCGCGTCTTTGGCGAGTACGGCGAGCCCTTCGACACGCGGCTCGGGGTCACCTGGTACCCGTACCAGGACCGCGTCGTGTGGTGGAATTTCGAGTATCTGTACACGAAGCGCTCGCCGGTCGGCGGCGCCAGTCTGCCCTACATCGTGGGTGGCACCGGGGACACGTTCTACACGAGCTTCGTGCTGAACTTCTGACTTCGGAGCGCCAACACAAGAGCCCTCGCCGGAATCGGCGAGGGCTCTTGCGCTACGAAGGACCCGCTTCGGCGGGCCGGGCGTCATTCGGCCGCGGGGCGAGCCGGCGGTTCCCAGCGCTGGTAGCCCTCGGGGACGGCCCAGGCCTCGTCGGCGATCTTGCCCGACGTCACCTTGAGCGCCTCCCACGACATCTCGCCCTGATTCTGGAAGGTCTTCACGCTCATCCGGCCGGCCAGCGCCAGTCCGTCCGCAGTGCGCGCCTGCAGCACGAGCTTCATGAGCCCGCGGCCGAGCGGGTCCAGGATCGACGCCTGTGCGACCTTCTCGACCTCCGGGCTGAAGTCCGGCAGCGACAGCGACCGCGCGAGCCAGCGCTCCTGCCGCAGATAAGTGCCCGCTGTGAGCACCCACTCGCTGCACGGGTAGCCGGCGATCTTCCGATTCCTGCCGGTGGCCTCGATCTTCACGTTCTCGGTGAGCTCCGTGTAGACCGCGCTCCACGCCTCACGCGTCTCGGCCGACATCGTGTCCGTCATGGCCCTCACGCGCTCCGAGCGGAGCTGGGCCGCAATACTGTCGCCTTCAGCCAACGGACCTTCCCAGAACAGCTTGCGCTCGTGATCCACGATCGCGATGCGGTGCGCAGCGTTGTCGTAGATGATCTCGTCACCGTTGGGCAGCAGGGTACGGATCTTCTTCGAGCTGTAGTAGCTCGTCCGGGTGAGCGTGTCGCCGTTGAACATGGTGTAGCGGCCGACGACGGTGATGTCCGCCGCCGCGGGAATCGCGATGGCGAGCAGCAAGCCGGCCAAGCCGGATGCGAGTGCGTGGAAGCGACGACTCATGAGACCCCCCTTGTCATCCCAAAACTGGAATCCGATGCCCGGACGCTAGCACAGGCCTCGTGCCCACCGAAGAGGGGGGCGCTGCGACAGGGGGCGTGCTCACTGCCGCCCGGCCGGCGCGAGTACAACCTGCCCCGGCCGGCGAGTCAGCATCCGCCCCGCGGAATTCCCGGGTCCGAGACCGCGGACTTCCACAACCAGGCGGGTTCGTGTTGGTATGCGACCTTGAACTCTCCAGATCAGCGTGCGCGTGCCCAGGCCGGACCGGGCTCACGAGAGCGGCTCTTCGTGCATGCATCAGTGCGTTCGCGGGATCACCGACGGCGCGTCAGTGGCCCGCCGGTCGCGCTCATGCTCGTCGCTGTCTTTCTGACAGGCTGTGCCCCGTCCAACGAGGAGTCGGACTACCTCGCGCGGCGGGCCGTGCTGCAGCGCCAGAACCAGGGCATCCGCGAGCTGATC
>CAZADU010000202.1:0-5426 GCA_964483945.1 uncultured bacterium | reverse complement strand
TGGCCACCGAGCATAGCCGCGGCGCTCCCAACGCGCACGTGAGGAGCGCTTGGTTCGATCACCGAAGCCGGTCCGGGTTAGTGCGGCCCCTGCGGCCGGCGGATCACCGCCGAGACGGGAACCAACTCGACGCCGCCGAGTTGCTTGCTCTCGAAGGCGCGCGCGAGCCACGGGGCGCTGCGCCGGGTCACGCGCAGCAACACCAGTGCGTGCCCGCGCTCGCGCGCACGTGAGAGCGCCTCGCTCCACGCGCGGTCGAGCGACTGGGTGTCGCCTCGCCTCGCCTCGCCGTCGATCACGAAGTCGGGCTCGTCGTAAGCCGCCCCCACGCTGGCCGCGAGTGGGCGGCACACCGCGCGCGGCACCGCGCCCACGTGCAGGAACGGCAACTGCGCGCGGCGCAGTTCCTCGTAGATGGCGGTCATGAAGGGCTCGTCCTGCGTGGCGAACGAGCCCATCAGGTTGGCCACCGCCACGACGGGGCTCGCCACCTCGATCTCGCGGCGCAGCGACTGCCCGATGCGCCCGGCCGGCATGTTCACCAGCAGCGTGGCCGGGCCGGGGTTCACGCGCGGGTAGTTCTCGGGCTCCATCGGCATGAACAGCACCACGTCGCGTTTACGCTCGTGCGCGGCGCGCAGCGGCGCGCTCTTGCCGCCGCCGGTGGCAGGAGTGCCGATCGAGAACACCTCGGACCGCTCGATCGCCGCCACGAGCAGCGAGTCGTCGTCCTCGGACGCGATTAGCAGCAGCGCGAGCCGAGCGGGTTCCTTTGGTGCACCGTCCTCGGCCTGTTCCGGGCGGACCAACAGCACCTCGTGCGTGGGCCGGCCGGGCACGCCCACCACCAACGTCACCGTCAGCCCGCCGTTGGCGCCCGGCGTCTCGCGGCCCGACAGGAGCTTCGCGCCGCCGGATTCCACCGCGCGCGTGATGAGGTGGTTCACGAGCATCGGCGCGGTGCCGCGCGGCAGCGGCACGTTCCACCGGAGGGACGGACCGTCGCCATCGCGTGCCTCGGACTCGATCGCGCTCTTGGGCACGCTGGCGCGCTCGAGGCCCTGCTCGATGCGCCGGCCGATGATGCGCACGGCGTGGGCGCGGTCGCCGAGGTGCAGGTAGCGCCACACCGCCAGGCGGCCGGAGTCCGACATGGCCCACGCGAACAACTCGCCTGCCAGGAACAACAGCAGGGCGCCGACGACGATCGCGCCCACCAGGAACGGCGCGCGATTCCCTTTGGCGGACGAGCGGCGTTTGACCATGCGGAGGGAACGCACACTAAGGAGGGGCTGTCCGGACCGTCAAAGGGCCCCCCTGGCGGTCACTCCGGCCCGCTCCTTGCGAGGTCCGTGTCCCGGGAGGGTCAGCGAACGCACATGTCCCGGTCGGGGCCGGCGGCTTTTTGCAGCGGCCTGACACGGCGGAAAATCACCGATGCCACCATTCTTCTGGCCGGCCGATGATATGCTCAGTGCCTCAGAGGCGTGCTCCCCATGAGTGCGACCTTGGCGATCCAACCTTCCGGGAGGTCGACTCATGAAGTCGCTGCGCCTGCTCGCTGCTGCTCTGCTCGCGTGCGCGTTCGCTGCTTCCACCGCGTTCGCCTGTGATGCCCACAAGTCTGCGAAGGGTGCTTCCACAACGGCCGCCACCACCGCCTCGGTCACCAAGACCTCGGGCACAACGGCAGACGTCACCACCGCCGCCGTCACCAGCACCTCCAAGAAGTCGTCCGCCAAGCACGCCGCTGGTTGCACCGCCGAGATGGCCGCCGCCTGCACGCCGGCCATGAAGGCCGCCTGCGAGAGCAACGCCGCCGTCGCCGCCGCCATGGGTTGCGAGGCGAAGGGCACGTCGGCCACCGCCGTCGCCGCCAACAGTGGCAAGCCCAAGTCGACCGCCAAGATGGACGACTGCTGTGCGATGAAGAGTGCGAAGGGCGCCACCGCCGCGGTCACCGCGAACAGCAGCAATGGCATGTCCGCCGATCACTGCGGCGTCGCCAAGGCTGCGAGCGCCACGATGACCGCCGGCATGAAGTGCTCGGCGCATGCCAGCGCTGTGGCGCACGACTGCTCGGCCTGCGAGGACTGGGTGGCCTGCGAGCAGGAAGTGCGCGCGCTCGGCGCCAAGGCGCAGGTGGTCTCACTGAAGAACGGCGCGATGATCGTGTACACGACCGAATCGCCGGCCGACGTGAAGACGCTGCAGAGCGTGATCTCCAAGCGTCACGAGAAGATGGTGGGCGCTCTCGCCGGCACGAGCGGCAAGACACTGTGCCCCGAGTGCAAGTCGCTGCGGGGTGCGATCGCGAGCGGCAAGCTTCACCGCGAGGTGGTCAACGTCGAGCGCGGCTGCATGACGCTGATGACGTCGAACGACCGCGAGGTGGTGACGAAGATCCGCGGCCTGACCGGCCAGCCGGTGGCGATGCGCTGAGCTTCGCAGCAGCGTGTACCGGGCCGGTTCCCCTGACGGGGGACCGGCCCGATGCTTTTGAGTGAACCCGCGCCGCAGCCGCGGGTGGCCGACCGAAGCGGCCGCTCAAGGCCGCCGGGCGTCACGTGTTCCCATGAGGATCAGCTCCATGGGGGTGCATATTCATTGACGTCCCACACGCCCGGCCCGCGCCGGTAGCGGCCCCCAGAGCATGAGGCTAGGCTGACGATCCGCATGCCCATCCCTCGTCCGCGTCTCCTGCCGCGCTCTCGCGAGCGCAAGCTGGCGCTTTTGATCGGCGCCGTCGCGCTGCCCGCGCTGGCGCTTGCCGTCACCGCGTTCTGGCTGACGCTGCGCGTCTCACGCCAGGTCGAGGCCGAGTCCGCCCGCTACAACGCCTACCTCGCCGAAAAGGTGACCGAGGCGTACGAGCGAGAACTCGTGGACGAAGTGCGCGCAGCACTCGGTCCGGCCGAGTCGGTGTCGCGCGCGGGCGGGACCGGCGATGAGATCCGTGCCGCACTCGCGAGCCGGGCGCGGCTGTTCGAAGCCCCGCACTTCGTGCCTCTCGATGCGCTCGAGGGCTACTCGCTGGTCACCGTCGAGGGCCAGCTGCTCATCTACGGCGACGACCCGACGGGTCAGCGCGAGCACCCGTTCGCGTCCATGCTCCTGAACGGCCCCGACGGCAACGCCATCGGGGCCGGCGGGTGGTGGTTCAATCCGCGCTCATTCCTCGCCGAGCACCTGCGCGTCATCGTCGTGGACCGGCTGCCCGCGAGCCGTGGTATGTACGGCGGCCTCGAATCCACGCGCAACCTGGCGGTCACGATCCTGGACGCGCGCGGCAACGAGGTCTCGCATGTGCGCGAGGGCACATTCCCGCAGACCGCGCGCGTGGCCGCGCTGGGCGGCCCGTTCGAGGGCTACCAGGTACGCATCGCGGCCACGCCCACTTCGCCCGTGGCGTTCGCGAACCGGCTGGTCGTGATCGAGATGGTGTTCATCGGGCTGCTCACGCTGGTGCTGCTGGGTGCGACGTTCGTGGGTGCGCGTTACATCCTGCGGCAGATCGAGCTGGTGAACGCCAAGACCAGCTTCGTCTCCAACGTGACGCACGAACTCAAGACCCCGATCGCGGTGATCAAAGTCGCGGTCGAGACGCTCGAGCTGGGGCGGTACAACACCGACGCCGAGCGCGACAAGTTCCTGCGCGCGATCAGCCGCGAGACCGACCGGCTGGCGCAGTTGGTGGACAACATCCTGGACTACTCCCGCCTGGAGGCCGGCCAGCACTTGCTTAACCGAGGTCCCCTGGACCTGCGCGATGTGGTGACGTCGGCCATGGATAGTTTCCGGTTGCGGCTCGAGGACGCCGGGTTCCACTACGAGGTGTCGCTGCCCGAGGCCCTGCCCCAGGTGCTCGGGGACAGCCGGGCGCTCCAACACTGCCTGCTGAACCTACTGGACAATGCCGTGAAGTATTCCCGGGAGCGGAAGGACATCCGGGTGGCCGCCGAGGCCGGAGATGGCTTCGTGAGCCTGGCGGTCTCGGACCGGGGCATCGGGATCCCAGAGGAGGAGCAGGACCGCATCTTCGAGAAGTTCGCCCGGGTCGAGACTGGACTGGTCCATGACGTGAAGGGGGCGGGCCTGGGACTGTCGCTTGTCCAGATGCTTGTTCACGCGCATCATGGGCGGGTGGAAGTAACCAGCACGCCCGGAGAGGGCAGTACGTTCACTATCCTGTTGCCGGTCTGGGACGGGGGGCACGGGTCCGCACACGGATGACCCTGACCCCGGTCAGCGTGCCGTGGCACGCACCGGCCGGTAGCCGTCGCGGGAAGGGGCGTGTCGCCCCGGGAGAGGGATCATGACCAACGAAAAGAAGAAGATCCTGATCGTGGAGGACGAGGAGGGGCTGCTCGACGGCCTCGCCCACAACTTCCGCTACGAGGGCTATGAGGTCATCACGGCCCGAAACGGCCAGGAGGGCCTGCGCATGGCGTTGAAGCAGAAGCCCGACGCCGTGCTGCTCGACATCATGCTGCCCGAGAAGGACGGCTTCACCGTGTTGAAGGAGCTGCGCCAGCGCCACAAAGACATCCCGGTGCTGGTGATGACCGCGCGAAACTTCGAGGCCGACGTGCTCAAGGGCTTCGATCTCGGCGCGGACGACTACGTGACCAAGCCGTTCAGCCCGAAGGAGATGCTCGCGCGCGTCAAGCGTTTGGTGGCACGCGGCCCCATGAACATGGGTGCGCCCGCCACCACCACGTACACGTTCGGCGACGTCGAGGTGCGCTTCGAGCCGCGCGAAGTGTACAAGACGGCCAAGCAGGTTGCGCTCTCGTTCAAGGAGTTCGAGCTCCTGAAGTACCTGATCGAGCACCGCGGCCGCACCGTGAGTCGCGAGGAACTGCTCGAGGAGATCTGGGGCGTGGACGAGGAGCTGGGCGTGACGACGCGCACCGTGGACACTCACGTCTCGAACCTGCGCAGCAAGCTCGGAGAGGGTTTCGAGAAGCCCTTCATCGTGGCCGTGCACAAGGTGGGTTACAAGTTCGTGGAACCGTGAGGCATCGCCTGCTCCACCACATGATCGCTGTACGCACCCCGCGGGCCGCAGGGCTCGCGGGGTTTTCACATCCCGGCGCTCGCGCGCTCGCCGCGCTACTCGCGCCATGCGCGCTGGCCGCTCTTTGTGCCTCGGGTTGCAGCGGGGAGGCCCCTCGTGTGCGCGTCGTGAACCAGTCGGGCCAGCGGCTCGATCAGCTGTGGGTGTGCACCGAGCGTGATTCGGTGAAGGTGCCGCCGCTGGCTCCGGGCCAGAGCGCGGAGGTGCGGCCGCGCGTGCACGGAGAAGATCTGCTGTGGGTGACGGGCCGCTTCGCGGGGCGCCGCATCGAGTCGAGCGGCGGCGACTACGTGGAGGGCTCGGGCGGCTACCGGTTCCGCGCGGTCGTGGACTCTGGCGGGAACGT
>CAZADU010000201.1:0-1638 GCA_964483945.1 uncultured bacterium | reverse complement strand
CGCTGTCGGGCTGCTGCCACAATGAGCGCCCGGTTCGCCCGGGCTTGCCCCGCGAGCGCGCGGGATCGCGCAGGCCCGCCACCGTCCAGCCGGTGAGGACTCGCGCCACTTCCAACACGTCCTGCTGAGTGTAGCCGCCGTCGACGCCAAGTGTGTGCAGCTCGAGCAACTCCCGAGCGTAGTTCTCGTTCAGTCCTCGCGAGCCACGCTGTCGCAGGGCTCGTTGTGCGGCTCTCGAGTTCGGACCGATGGACTGGAAGTTGTCGAGGTACACCAGCATGGCCGGGTGTCTCGCCGAGGCCAGCACCATGTCCTCGAATCGGCCCAGCACGTGCGGGCGGATGACCTCGCGTTCGTAGCTGCCGGCGAATGGCGCGACCAATGCCTTCGCTCCCGCGGACACGCACAGGTGATTCGACCAGAACGCTACGAGCCGTTCGACAAACGGCCGCTCGCTCGTGATGCGCTCGGTCACGGCGGCGCGGGTCTCCGCTGAGGCGATCTCGACCAGCCGGCGTCGCGCGGCCTGACGCTGCTGCTTGTCCCCCTGGGCCGCGGTCCGGAATGCGCGAACGGCCTCGGAAAGCGCGTCGCGTGACGCGACTCCGGGTGCTTCGAGCGCCGGCGGGCCGCCCGTGAGCTGTGCTCGCAGCCAGCCTCGCGGGTCGGCGATGCTTCGGGCTTCGTCGCGGTGGGCCCCAAGGCCGAATCGGTTCAGTGCTCGAAGCGAGGCGTCGATGCTCGGAACATAACCCATCGCGAGCCTATTGCCGCGCACCGCGCAGATCGGCTCGACCTCGTGAGCCTCACGATGATCGTCGATGCATCGGACTGTCACTGACGACGCTACGCCGCGAGCGAGCGCTCCTGTGACATCCCGACCTGCCAGCGCTCGAAACGCTCGAAGTCGACGACGGGCATCTCCCCCGTCAGCCGAAGGTCGCTCATTTGTACGTCGACCTGGATGGCACGGCCGAGCGAGGTTGTACCGCGCGCCTCGATCGAGATGCCCGCGCGTGTCTCGAGGCGCACGGCCTGGTGTTCCAGCAACGCGATGGCACCGTCGGCGTAGAGCCCGAGGCGACAGCGCTGGTTGCCAATGCGGTCGGTCCGGAACTCGGCCACGGTAGGGTCGGATTTCGCGATGCGCGCTGAGAGCCGTTTGACCATGGACTCGAGGCGTGCGATTGCCGTTGGATCATTCGGGGCGAACCGTGCCTTCCGGTAGAGCGCGAGCCGGCGGATGCCCCACACGATCTGGAACGCGCCGGCGAGGACCCACATGCTCACAATCGCAGGACCCGCCTCCTCGAGCCACAACCACGCCACGCACTGAACGCCGCCGACCAGGATCATCGCGATGCCATCCACGGCTATTCCGGCTACGGCCGGCCGGCAGAGATTCCAGCTGACGGCACCGACGAGTAAGCTACCGGTCACCACCAAGGGGACGAACGGGGCCACGAGTCCACAGGCAAGTACGGCCGCGCCAACGAGGGCGCCGTACCATGCGAACCAGCGCAACGAGCGCATCATCGAGACGCGGTACGCGGCCGCGTCGAGCCGACTCCATGCGATGGGGTCGTGCATCGGAACCTCCGGCGACGGCCAAGCCCGGGGAGGGCAACGGGGTCATCG
>CAZADU010000200.1:0-1795 GCA_964483945.1 uncultured bacterium | reverse complement strand
TTGGGATCGGCGGTAGAGGCGTTTCCGGTTCCAGGCTCGAGATCCTTCACTTTGTCGAGGGTCTGCGCCATGCCGGTGAGCGCGCGCATGTCGCGGTCATGGTTGGCGCCGGAGGTATCGGACGTCATCGTTTGCTCCATGTGGGTGAGCTTGAGGGCCATTGAACGAAGGCGCTGCGCGCCAGCCTGTGGCAAGACGGCGACGATCGGAGCGGAGGATAGCAGGCGGTAACGGAATGGGAAGTGCCGGTCTTGAGGATCGAGGGGTGAAGTCACTCCAACCTCAAGACCAGGAGCACCCCAATGAGCCAGACCACAGCAAGCACGACGCCCATCAGCCCACTTCGCCGCCGCATGATCGAGGACATGACCGTCCGCGGCTTCGGCGAGAAGACGCAAAGCGATTACATCCGTCACGTTAAGAACTTCTCAACGTTCCTCGGCCGCTCGCCGGCCACGGCCGAGGGCGAGGACCTGCGCAAGTTCCAACTCCACCAGCGCGAGAGCCGCGTGCAGCCGCCGACCATGAACAGCACGGTGGCGGCGCTGCGGTTCTTTTTCACGTTCGTCTGCGACCGGCCGGAGATGGCGCGCCATCTGCGACTCGTGAAGCAGCAGCAGAAGCTGCCGGTGGTTCTGACCACGGATGAAGTGTTGCTGCTGCTGGAGGCAGCACCTGGGCCGAAGTACAAGGCAGCCCTCGGCGTTGCCTATGGCGCGGGCTTGCGCGTGTCGGAGGTCGCCAACCTCAAGGTGTCGGACATCGATAGCGAGCGCAGGGTGCTCCGCGTCGAGCAGGGCAAAGGCCGGAAGGATCGCAACGGCATGCTGTCGCCGCGGCTCCTTGAGTTGCTGCGGGAGTGGTGGTTGGTCGGGCAGCCGACGACGTGGCTGTTCCCCGGGCGCGATCCGCTGCTGCCGATCACGACGCGCCAACTCTATCGCGTCGTTCGCGACACGGCGGATGCGGTGGGGATCGAGAAGCGCGTGTCGCCGCACACGCTCAGGCACTCGTTCGCCACCCACCTTCTGGAGCAGGGGGTCGATATCCGTCTGATCCAGGTGGCTCTCGGACATTCCAAGCTCGACACGACGGCACGCTATGCGCATGTCGCGAGCAAGGTGCTGCGCGACATGGTGAGCCCGCTTGACCGGCTCGGGCCTCTCACGCCGAAGAAGGACGAGCCGAAGTAGCCGGCTCGCAACAGTGCCCCGTCCAGGTCTGGAGATCGCGGACATCTTCCGCGATCACGGTGCCGCATGGCGTCGCGCCAACCGCGGCCACGTGAGCCACGCCCAGTTGAAGGTGATGAACGCGATCGAGGGCTGCCGCACGGCGGCCCTCGGCGGGTACGTTGCGCGCTGCACGAACCCGGCGTGCAGCCACACGACGATCGCCTACTGCAGCTGCCGGAATCGGCATTGCCCGCAGTGTCAGGGCAGCCAGGCCCGCGATTGGCTGGAGGCGCGCAAGGCCGAGCTACTGGAGGCGCCCTATTTCCACGTCGTGTTCACGCTGCCGCCGCGGATCGGCGCCATCGCGTATCAGAACAAGGCTGTGATCTACGATCTCCTGTTCAAGGCGAGCGCGGAGACGCTGCTGACGATCGCGGCGGATCCCAAGCGGCTGGGCGTCAAGATCGGCTTCACGTCGGTGTTGCACACGTGGGGCTCGGCGATGACGCATCACCCGCACGTGCACATGATCGTGCCAGGGGGAGGGCTATCTCTGGACGGATCGAAGTGGATCAGCAGCTCGGAGGAGTATCTCTTACCGGTGCCGGTGCTCTCGCGCC
>CAZADU010000199.1:0-4102 GCA_964483945.1 uncultured bacterium | reverse complement strand
GGAAATGGTCGAGGAGCTCGGCCTCGAGTCGCCCTCCTACGGGCTCCTCGGCTACCCGCTCCTCCAGTCCGCCGATATCCTCATGTACAAGGCCCAGTGGGTCCCGGTCGGCGCCGGCGAAGACGGACAGGTCGCCGCACTGCTCTGTCGCGACCGCCATGCGCTCCAGGCGATCGAGCACGTTCACCACCGCCACCGGCCGATTGGCCGCATGCTCTGCACAGGCGGTGAGCAGGTCGGCGAGGCCTTCCAGGTCGAGCAATTCCGCCACATCCACCGCCGCCTGCCAGATCAATGTGCGCGTGCGCAGGTCCGGCTCGTGATGCGCCACGAGCGCGGCGCGCATGGCGGCCACGAGACCTCGCGCGATCTCGCGCCCGTTACCGTCCTCGTGTGAGTGCGGCGCCATCACGGGAGATCCTCCTCGCGCGGCGAGGTGCTGGGTTCGTCGGTGCGATCGTCCGTCTCGGCCGTGTCCACCAGCCGCAGGCCATGCGCGCTCACCACGTGCGGAAGCGGCTCGCCCACGGGTGCGAGCCGCACGACGAGCGCGTCGGCGTCGGAGGCATTGCCCTCGAGCCGGCGCATCAGCCGCTCGGCGGTGCTGGAGGCCCGTTCGCTCGCGTTGGACACGCGTTCGCCCTTGGCACTGGCGTCACGCACCATCTCGAGCACACGCTCGACCAGCCGCTGCACATCGGGCGCGGCCGTAGCGGGAGCTGCCGGCCGTGCCGGCACCGGGGCTTCCATTCGGGCGATGGCGCGTTCGCGCGCCTCGCGCATGCGCGCGTCGGAATCGGCCACGGCGCGGTCGATCTCGTGCGCGAACCTCGTGGTGCGGTCGGTGGCGTCGCGCACGTCGTGTGCGAGCTGCTTGAGTTCGTCGGCGAAGGTCGTCGGATCGCCGGTCCCCGACAGCGCCTGGATGCCGATCAGCGTCGCGCGGTTGGCGATGCGCTGCACCTGCTCCGAGATGTCCTGCACGCGCAGCAGGCCGCGGCCGAGTGCTTCGACGCTGTGCGAAGACGCTTCGACCAATTCCTGAAGTGTCTGCCGCGCGCGCTCGGCCGAAGGATCGGGGCCGGTCTGTGGTTCGGACGGCACACGCGACAGCGCGGCCGCCAACTCCGTTGAGAGACGGTGGATCTCGCGCACCGAGGTCTGCAGCGACGTGGCCTCGACGAACCCGCGCTCCGCCTGCGACGTGGCGTCCTGCGCGTCGCCGATCACGGACGCGAGGTCGCTCGCGACCTGACGTGCAGCGTCGCGGTTCTGCTCATCCACGAGCACGCGGCGCTGGATCGCGTGGCTCAGCACCTCGGTCACGTCACCCACCTCGCCCTCGGGCATTGCGGGCCGCTCCCAGCGCTCGGTGAGCTGCCAGCGATCGATGCTCGCCTGGAGCGAGACGAGGTTCTCGCGCATGCGCTCGAGCTGCATCGAGGCGCGCGACTCCCGGCGCCGGTGCTCGAGTGCTTCCTGTACGGCGTCACCCAGTTCAGAGAGCTCGCCCCAGCCGGTGCCCGCCGGCAGTCCGCGCAGTTCGGCGACGCGACCCGAGCGCAGCCCCAGCAGCAGTCCGTGCAGATGACCGACGATGTGGTGGTCCACCCACAGGGCCAGGACCAGCCCGATCACGAGTGATGCGCACGCCACGCCCGCGAGCCAGCCGTAGACCGCGGGGTCGGACGGCGACAGGCTCGGAGTGGCGAGCAGCCACAGCGTGCCAGCGGCGGCGATGAGCCCGCCGGACAAGCACGCGAGCCAGAGGCGGAGCCTCAGGCCTGCGCCTGTGCGGGGCCGCGGCGGCTGCTGCTGCGGGGCAGGATCGGGGGGGCGGACCATCGCGGGGTAAATGGCTCAGGGGACGAGGTGAGTGGCGCACGGTGCGGGGACGAAGACCCGGAGAGAGGCCTTCACCATTGCATCACGCAAGGGCCGTGCCCTGAAGTCATTACTTCGTGAGGCCCGCGCATCCCCGACTCTCCGCGCCGAGCTCACCGCCACGAGCCCCCCACCGGGGAGTGGCTCGCACTCTTGCGGGCCGCGGTCATCTCGATGCGGCACACGGAGTAGCACTCGAGAATGTGGCAAACGGATTTCGTCGCTCGCAAAGGTCTTGCGTGCCAGGAACACTCGCGACCACGCACCGACGCGACGCGCGACGACGCCCAGCCGCAGCTCCAACTGAGGTCTCGAGCGGGTGAGTTCACCCGAACGAGGGCGTAACCGCCCCACTCCCAAACGCTTCGGACGATGAGACCGAAGCCTCCCACTCACGCTTACGACAGGCTGCGCGCGGATCTGCAGCGCTTCTTCGGTCAAGCGATGGCGTGGCACATCCGATGCAGTGGTATCCGGGAGGAGCCCGGTTGCACGTCTCCAGGTGCAAGGGCATGGACACCAGAGCTTGTCGACGAGGCCGGACATGAACCCGCGTCAATACGTGGACCTCAAGGACAGCAGCCGCGACCTGCAACCGACGTATCACTTCATGATCAACTGCCTCCTCTACAGCCGCATGGAGACGGGCCTGGTCTCGAACGCCGACTGCTACGACGAGGACGTGAACGTCTACCTCGCCCACCTGCTCCACTCGTTCATCAACCCCGAGTACGTCGAGCAATCGCGCAAATTCCTGTCCAAGTACGACACGGACGTGCTGCGCCGGCTGTCGACGGCCACGGACGCGCGGCTCAAGTACCAGATCTACAAGACCAACGCCGACTTCCTGCTGGTCTCGATCGGCATCTTCGACAACCCCGCCATGGCAAACGCCGCCCGTGCGCGCCTGCAGCCGAGCGAAGAGGCGTACATCGGCCGCGGCAAGACCTACTACCACTTCGCCTACACGTATTCGCAGCAGATGCACCGCAAGAACGCGGGCGTGTCGGACGTGCTGGAGAAGCTGTCGAACGGGTTCGAGAAGTACCTGCGCATCCTGTCGCACATGCGCGGCGAGTATCTCGACCTCATGAAGCGGTTCTCGCAAGGCGAGGTCTACCACCTCGAGCGCTCGGTGGACGAGCACGCCCAGCAGGAACTGCTGCGCACCAAGCAGGACGAGCTGCTCGAGCTGTACACCGCGTGGCGCGAGCATCGCGATTCCGAGACCGAGGAGAACCTTGAGCGCGTGGTCGGCGAGATCCGCGTCCTGAACCCGTCGTTCAAGTTCGAGCTGCCGCGCTCGTAGCGCGGTTCACGCGGCGCCCCCCCGACGCCGCGAAACGATTCTTCGCCACCGACCGTCCAGTCGCGGGCGAGACGCGAGGGCCCCGGACGTCAAGAGTCCGGGGTCTTTCGCTACGCTCCCGCCCCCCTGGTGGGACTAGAGCGCGAGGAGCAGGACTTTGTCAGGCCGCGCATATCGAACTATCGCTGCCAATGGCAGCAGGGCGATTCGAGCCAGCGAGCGACGGCGTGCTGGCAGTCGCGACTCGGCTTTGCTTCGCGGCTGCGCGCTTGGTCTTCATGAACTCGGCCCCCAGTCTGCGTTCGGCTTCCAGCTGATTGTGTTTGCGACAGAGCAGTCGAACGTTCTCGCACGTGGCCTCGCCGCCTAGAGCGACAGGCTTCACGTGATCGAACTCGAGCCCGCGCGTGCTCTCGCAGCGCCGTCCCGTCCCACTCGTGAACGTGCAGCGGCCGGCATCGCGCTTCCGGACTTCGCGCTTCACGTGCGCGGGGATCGTGCGAGCATTCGCGGACTTCTGCGCTCGCGGCGCTCTCGGACGATCCGTGGCCGCGAACTTCTGCTTCTCCAGCTTGGGAATGGCCATGTCGAGCAGGCGCTCGAAGAGCGCGGCGATGTCGTTCGGTGCGACCGCGGGACCCAGCAGATCCATCGCATGCTTCATCTTGCCGAGCGCCTGACGCGACATCGTGAACTGGACTTTGACCTGCTCGGCGTTGAGCGGGGCCACCTGCCCGCGGTCGCAAAGTGGTACCTGCGAAGTGGGCGGATTCGGGGTACTCGATGGGACAGGCACACGCGCTAGCGCGTGTAGCTTTTTCTTACAGTCGGCCTGCCGGGCTTGCAGCAGCCCGTGCGAGGGCGCCGCGTCGGTGGAGTGCACCGGAGAAGTCACGGGCCGGATCACCG
>CAZADU010000198.1:0-2194 GCA_964483945.1 uncultured bacterium | reverse complement strand
AAATCGCCCGCCAGCGGAACATGGCCGCGACGACGCGCATGCGCTCGGCCCTCAAGTCCGTCCGTGGCGCCAAGACGCGCACGGCCGGGGAAGCCGCCCTCAAGTCCACCGTGGCCATCCTCGATCGCACCGCGTCGAAGGGCATGATCAAGCGAGAGACCGCGAGCCGCCAGAAGTCCCGCCTCGCGAAGTTCGTCCAGTCCCTTCCGGCCTGACAGCACGGAGTCGTCGTGCGTTCCCGGCTCGCCGCCCTGATGCTCGCGGCGTTGGCCTGCGGAACCCCGGCAGGGGCCGCCAGCGCTGAGGCGCCGACGGCCCCGCCCTTTGAAGTGATCCCAGCGCGCTCGAGCGATGGGCACACGCACAAGCTGGCGTGGGGCACGGCGATCGCCGGCGTGGTGTTGGTGGGTGCCTCGTTTCCCATGGCCGCCGAAGCCGACCGCCGCTACGACGCCTACCTGGTCGAGACGGACGTGGACCAGATCGAGGACCGCTTCCAGTCCACATTGAAGATGGACAACTACGCTAAGGCGTCGCTGCTCGTGGGTGAAGTGCTGCTGGCCACTGCGGTGTGGATGCGGTTCGTGCGCTCACCGCAGGCGTCGCGCGCGACTGCCCGGATGACACCCGAGCGAATCACCTTGGACGTGAGGCCGGACCGGTGCGCGCTCGCGCTGCGCTTCTAGCGCTCGCGGCCGTACTGCTGCTGCTGCCCGCGTGCAGCCAACGCGAGCGCGCGAACCCCCTCGACCCGCAGAATCCTGATTCGCGAGGCGCGCCCACCGGCTTCAATGCCGTCGCCGGCTATCTCACCGTGCGCCTGAGGTGGGACGCGCGGCCCGACCTCGCCATCGACGGCTTCCTGCTGCACAAGCTCGCCGCGGGCGATTCGCTCTACCGACCGTTGGGCGGCCTGCAGCCACCCATCGCGAACACGTTCCTGGACTCCGGTGTACCCAACGGCGCCGAGACCCGCTACCGGCTCTACTTCGTCACCAACGCCGAGCTCTCGGCCGCGGCCGCCGAGGACGTGGCCACGCCGGGGTTCGTGCGGGGCTGGGCGGTGGACGCCGACGGCCGGTTGTTGCAGCTCTCACCCGATGCTCGCGACGTGGCGAACGCGTTCACCGGCTTCGGCAGGCCGGCGAGCCTGGCCGTGACCCCCAACTCGGGCACCATCTGGGTGACGGATGGCCTCGCCGGCGAGGTGTGGCTGTTCGACCCGGGCACGTCGCGTTCGCAGGCGATCCGCGGGCTCGGTACACCGTTCACGGTCGCGCTGGACGCCGTGGACGAGAGCGCGTGGGTGTGCGACCTGGACGGCTCGGTACGTCACTTCGAGCCCACCGGGCTTCCCGGCGCGCCCGCCTCACTGACGCTGCTACTCGAGCCTTCGGGCATTGCAACAAGTGCCCTCGACGGCAGCCTCTGGGTGGTGGAGCGCTCGGGCCAGCGCGTGCGGCACTACACGCGCGATGGTGCACCACTGGGCGCACGGCCGTTGGCGCTGCCGAGCCGCGTGGCGGTGGACTCGACCACGGGTGATGCGTGGGTGACGTCGCTCAGCACCGGCTGGGTGTGGCACGTCACGCCCGCGATGCAGGTCGAGGACTCGGTGCGGCTGTCGGGCCCCATCGGCATCGCCGTGGACCACCGCCGCGGCACGGTGTGGGTCGCGGACGCCGCCGCCAACCAGTTGGTCGCACTGGACCTCGCCACCGGGGCGGTGCGCGCGCGATACTCCGCTCCCGGCGAGCCGCGCGACGTCAGCGTGGACCTCGCCCGCGGCGAGCCGTGGGTGGCCGCGCGCGTCGCGGGCACGGTCTATCGCTTCTCGGCCACGGGCGTGCGACTGGCGCAGGTGAGCGGACTCGGCGACGTGTACGAGGTGAAGCTGGACCCGGGCGTGCCCTGACGAGCCCGCCTCGCCTCAGTACGAGAAGTCGATCGTGAAGTAGGTCTGCGGCACGGGCGAGCGCAGCGTGCGGAAGTCGTCCGAGCGCCACACCCAGTTCCAGCGGAACTGCGGGTAGAACCCACCGCCCAGGTACAGGGCGAAGCCGCCGTCGGCCACGTGCGGCACGTTGGCCTGCTCCCACGACCACGCCGCGTCGGCGAACACCGCGCCATGCAGCGTCGGCAGCATCCATGCCGCGGGGATGGCCAGCACCACGCCGCGCAACAGCGGGAAGCG
>CAZADU010000197.1:0-6256 GCA_964483945.1 uncultured bacterium | reverse complement strand
TGCTGGGCTTGATTCACTCGTACCGCACGATCGAGGTGAACGTCGTGGGCTCGGCCGTGGCCGGTCTGCTCGCCGCATGGACCGCCACGCGCGCGGTGCCCGGTCCGGGAGGTACTGCGGCCGGCGTGATGTCGCTGGTGGTCACGGCTGCCGCCGTGGTCGCAGGCGTGCCTGTGCTGCCGCTGTGGTTCGCATGGGTCGCCGCCAAGAGCGTGCGGCGCGGCCGCTGGACGCTCGCCGCGCTACTGGCAGCTTGCGTGCTGCTGCCCGCGCCCAACCCGACGGGCTCGCCCACGTATGCGATCTTCGCGGTGTTCACCGCCGCGTTTGCGACCGCTGTGGACGAGGCGGGCAGCGACGGCATGCTGCACTTCCTGCGCGGTCCGCTCGTGGCGACCGGCGTCGTCGCGCTGCTGCTGCTGGCGCTCGCCGTGCGCACGGGCTGGCCGCTGCCCGCGCTGTCGCGCGTGGCCGCACCGCTGCTCGCCGAGGGCGAGCGCACGCGGCAGTTCGAGGTGCTCGTGGACCGGGTGATGCAGTCCGACTGGCGTGCGAACCCCGCCCGCTTCGTGCGGCCGGCGCAGCGCCCGACCGAGGCTGACGCGCTCGACCGCCGGTTCCGGCCGCCCACCGACGATCATCACCTCGCCACCTGGCTGGACTGGCGCCGCGGCGGGCCGGCCACGGCGGCCGACACACTCGTGATCGGGTTCGGGGGGGATGTGCTCCCGGGCATGGACACGCTGTTCGCGGCGCGTGGCCGTTACGCCGGAGACGCGCTAGTGTTGCGCCGATCGACGACGGCCTCATCTGAAGACACCCTGGCATCCTCGCGACCCTGACCGGACGCTGGCCCGTGGCTGGAGGAAGCATGCAACGCAAGATCCGTGTGCTGGTGGGCAAGCCCGGACTGGACGGCCATGACCGCGGTGCCAAGGTGGTGGCGGCGGCCCTGCGCGACGCCGGCATGGAGGTGATCTACACGGGGCTCCACCAGACGCCCGAACAGATCGTCGAGGCCGCGGTGCAGGAGGATGTGGACGTCGTCGCACTGTCGGTGTTGTCGGGCGCGCACATGACGTTGTTCCCCGAGATCATGCGGCTCATGAAGGACCGCGGCATCGGCGACAGGCTGCTGACGGGCGGGGGGATCATCCCCGGCGACGACATGAGCTCGCTTGGCGCGCAAGGCATCGGACGGTTGTTCGGTCCGGGCACCAACACACACGATATCGTGGGCTATATCCGCGAGTGGTACTCGCTCGTGCACGGCGCCGACGCGCTGCCGCCGCTACCGCCTCCGCCCGTGCGAGCCGAACCGCTCCTCACACCGCTCGGCCGACCCTCGCCCGTGCCCGCGCGTGAGCGGCGCTCCGCGGCAGCGGCGCCGGCCAAGGCCGCGCCCAGGAGGATTGCCAGGAAGCCGGCAGGGACAGTCGCCAGGAAGGCAGCCAAGAAGGCAGCGAAGCGCGCGGCTAAGCAGCCAGCCAAGCAGGCGGCCCAGAAGGCCTCGCTCAAACGGCCGGCTCCGAAGCAGGCTGCCACCCGGAAGCCCGCGAAATCTTCCGTCCGGGGAGCCGTACGCAAGCCCGCAGGCAAGAAGTAGGGCATCGCACTTGAGTGGCCCACGCCGGCTGCTCCTCGTCCTCGACGGCAGCCCGCTCGAAGGCTCGAGCGTGCACCGCATGCTCGCCGCAGCGTGTGAAGGCGCGCGCGAGGCCGGCGCCGACGCCGAGCACATCCGCGCCTACGATCTGTCGATGCGACCTTGCGTGGCGTGCGGCCCCGATGCGACCACGGGCTACTGCATCTTCCACGACGATCTGGACCGCGTCTACGCGCTGCTCGAACGCGCGCACGCCGTGGTGGTGGGCTCGCCGGTCTACTTCGACACGGTGAGCGGGCCGCTCAAGATCCTGATCGACCGCTGCAATTGCATCACCCCGCTGATCACGCTGGCCGACGGCAAGCAGGACTTCGTGCCGCTGTGGAAGCGCACGCGCCGTGCAGCGTTCGTGACCGCGTGCAGCAGCAACCACCAGCACGAGCTGGCCGAGCGCGTCGTGCGCGGGTACTTGAAGTGGGTGGGAGCCAAGTGGGAGGAGACCGTGGTGTGGAAGCACGCCGACAACGACCTCGGCACGGCTCCCGAAGACCTCGTGGCGCGTGCCCGTGCGCTCGGACGGCGGCTGGTGGAGAGCGAGCCGCTTTCGGCCGATACCTGAAGGCGGATCGCCCGCAGTCTCGTTCCGGAGGTGGTATGCGCCGAACCCTGCTCGCACTCTCGAACATGATGTGTGCCAAGGCGCTGGCTAAGGCGCTGGCGATGATGCTCGCGATGATGCTCTCCACGTTGCTCACGACCGCCCCTGCGGCGGCGGCCGAGCGTGCTGTGGATCCGGCCACGTCGGCCACGCGCCCCGTCCTCATCGTGAAATTCCTGGGGACGCCGGCGGATTCCGCGTCGCGCGGCGTGATGATGGCGGCGTTCCGCGAGGAGATGAGCGCCTCGTTGCTGCGGTGCGAGCAGCGGGTAGGCGGCGAGTGGTCCCGGGGCGACTCGGTCCGGAACACGTTCCAGCTGATGGACGCAGCCCCCGCCGACGAGGCGTGGACGCTCGACCTCAGTGTGCGCGTGCCTCAGCCCGTGCGAGCGCAGGTGCTCATGCAGCAAGGAACGACGAAGGAGAAGGCTCAGTTGATCCGCCCGCGCATGTCGAACATCAGCAGTTCGCGCGGGCTGATCGTCGCGGCCACCGCCTCACCGCCCGTGATGCACGGACGGCGCGCAGAGTTCGAACCCGTCCCGACCGTGATCTCGCTCTACTTCGCGGACGCACGCCGGATCGTGGTGCCGAGCTACAACCTTCCGGGTGGCGGGTACGCCTATCCGTGGGCCGACGCGGGACGAGTCGTGGCGCGCGCCGCCCTCGAGGCGCTGCACCGCACCAGTGGTGCGATGGACGCCGCGAGCCGCGCCGACCTCACGCCCGCCACACGCGTGGCCGAAGCGAAGCCCGAATGAGCCCGAGCGCACGATTGGCCGTCGCAGCGATCCTGCTGGCCTTCGCCAGCTGCGGCTGCGGCGCGCAGGTCTCGGGCGAAGCACTCGCGGGAGCGCGGACCCAGGCCGACCTGGATTCGGCGATCGCGCGCTCGAGCCTTCCGGTCGCGGGTGTGGTGGATCGCGCGATGCGCGAATCCGGTCGGCAGGCTGGACGTGCCGCGTCGTTGGATTCGCTGCAGTAGGTCGGGCCACGCGCGCGGTTCGCGCGGGCACGGTTCCATCGGCTATTCTGGCTGTCGATTCCCCTACTCCATGACCCCCGCTGCCCGGCGCTTGGGTGGCGTCTCGGGCGCGGCCGCGCGCCCCGGAGCCCGCGAATGTTCATGTTGAACGAAGATCACCTTCAGGTCCGCGACATGGTCCGGCGTTTCGCCGAGGAAGTCGTGGCGCCGCGTGCTCGCGAACTCGACGAGACCGAGACGTTCCCGCACGAAGCCGTCAAGCAGATGGCCGAGCTGGGCCTTCTGGGCCTGCCGTACCCCGAGAAGTACGGCGGCGCGGGTATGGACACGCTCTCCTACGCCATCGCGGTCGAGGAGGTCGCACGCGTGTGCGCGTCCACCGCTATCACGCTCGCCGCGCACGTTTCGCTGGGCTGCGGTCCCGTATTCGGTGCAGGCACCGAGGCGCAGAAGCAGCGTTTCCTCACCCCCATGGCCAAGGGCGAAGTGCTGGGTGCGTTCGGCCTGACCGAGGCCAACGCCGGCTCGGACGCCGCTGGCACACAGACGCGCGCCGTGAAGCAAGGCGACGCCTACCGGGTGAATGGCTCGAAGATCTACATCACCAACGCGAGCTACGCGAAGTACATCACGTTCACCGCGGTCACCGACCCCTCGCTCGGAGCCAACGGCATATCGGCGTTCATCATGGACACCGCAACGCCCGGGTTCCGCGTGGGCAAGAAGGAACAGAAGATGGGCCTGCGCGGCTCGGACACCGTGGAAGTGGTGTTCGAGGATTGCGTCGTGCCCGCCGACCAGGTCCTGGGCGAGCCCACGGGCGGGTTCAAGACTTTCATGCGCACGCTCACCGGCGGCCGCATCTCGATCGGGGCGCTCGCGCTGGGCGTCGCGCAGGGTGCTTACGAGCACGCGCTGTCGTATTCAAAGGTGCGCCACCAGTTTGGCCAACCCATCTCGAACTTTCAGGGCATTCAGTTCATGCTCGCCGACATGGCGGTGAAGATCGAGGCCGCGCGGCATCTCGTGTACAACGCGGCGCGGCTCAAGGACGCAGGCCGCGAGTTCACGAAGGAAGCCTCGATGGCCAAGCTGTTCGCCAGCGAGATCGGCAATTGGGTGACCGACAAGGCCATCCAGATCCACGGTGGCATGGGCTATTGCCGCGACGTGCCCGTGGAGCGCATGCACCGCGACGTGAAGCTGATGGAGATCGGCGAGGGCACGAGCGAGATCCAGCGCATGGTGATTGCCCGCGAGATCCTGCGAGGTTCGTGACGGCCGCGGGCCGCGCGGACTGTCCGCCGCGCCCGCTTCGTGACATCCTCCCGTCCATGAGCACTTCATCGGTTCCGCGACCCCGCATGCGATGGGCCAGCGCGTCCACGCGGCTCGACCCGCCCGAGGCGGGTGCCGCCGAACTCGCGCGTGACCTGCGCCAGCAGTTGGGGGGCGAGACACCCGACCTGATGCTGCTGTTCGCCTCGGGGCCCGGAGCCGCGCGCACCGCGGAGGCGGCTGCCGTGCTCCGGCGCGAACTTCCCGCCGTGACGTTCGCCGCGGTGAGCGCACGCGGCATCGTGACGAGCCAGCACGAGCTGGAACAGGGCGTCGGCCTGAGCGCGGTCGCGGCACGGCTGCCGGGTGTGGACGTGCGGCCGTTCCTGTTGATGCAGGAGTCGTGGGCCGAGGTCGTAGATGACGAGGCCGCGTTCGATCTGCGTGCGCCCGGTGCACGGGACGCCGAGTTGGTGATCGTGCTGGGCGACCCGTTCTCGCTCGACATGGCGCACGTGCTGGCGCTGTTCAACCGCTGGGCGCCCGGCGTGCGCATGGTGGGCGGGCTCGCGAGCGCTGCTGCGCGCCCGGGTGGCAACACCGTCATCCTCAATGACTGGGTGTCCCACGAGGGGGGGCTCGCCATCGCGCTGCACGGCGCGCTGCGCGCCGACGTGGTGGTGTCGCAGGGCTGCGAGCCCATCGGTCCACCGCTCGACGTGACGCACGTCGAGGACAACGTCATCCTGACACTCGACGGGCAGCCCGCCGTGGAGCGCATCGAACAGGTGCTGCAGTCCATGCCAGAATCCGAGCGCGCCCGCCTGCGACAGGGCCTCTACGTCGGCCGCCCCGCACGCGGCGAGGCAAGTGGTCGCGGCGACTACCTGATCCGCAACCTGCTCGGCGCCGACCGCGACCGCGGATCGATCGCCGTGGCGGACCTGATCGGTCCGCGCGAGAAGATCCGCCTGCACGTCCGGGACGCCCGAGCCGCGCTGGATGATCTGCACATGCTGCTCTCGCCGCAGGCGTTCGACAGCACCGCGAGCGGTGCGCTGCTGTTCGCGTGTAACGGCCGTGGCCGCGCGCTGTTCGGCGAGCCCGACCGCGACATTCGCACCCTTCAGGATTCGCTCCAGGCGCAGACTCCCTGCGCCGGCATGTTCTGCGCCGGCGAACTGGGCCCGGTGGGGGAGCGTAACTTCCTGCACGGGCACACGGCGAGCATCGCCATCATCCGCCCGCGGTAGCAGCCGCACCCTCCCCCCGGCGGGGCTATCCGTAGCGGCCCTCGATGTAGTCGGCGGTCTGGGGATGCTTCGGGTTCAGGAACAGGTCCGTGGTGTTGTCGTGCTCGATCAGGCGGCCGAGGAGCATGAAGATGCACTCGTCGCTCACCCGGCGAGCCTGTGCCATGTTATGTGTGACGACGACGATCGTGTAGTGCTCCTTGAGGACGAACATCAGCTCCTCGATCGCACGCGTGCCCTGGACGTCCAGCGCCGAGCAAGGCTCGTCCATGAGGATGACCTCTGGCTTCAACGGAATGAGGCGTGCGATGCACAGCTTCTGCTGCTGCTCGAGTTGCAGCAGGGTCGCGCTCGAGTGCAGCCGGTCCTTGAGGTCCTTCCACAGGCCGACTTGAGTCAGCGCCTGCTCCACCGTGGCGTCGAGGTTGGAGCGCTTGAGTTCGGCGCCCTCGCCATGGATGCGCAGGCCGAACACG
>CAZADU010000196.1:0-9732 GCA_964483945.1 uncultured bacterium | reverse complement strand
CCTCGGTGTAGTAGCCGGGCAGGAAGATCGCGTCCGGCGACTTCGCCTTGATCGCGGTGAGCTGGGCGCTGAAGTCCTGATCACCGGCGGTGTACGCCTGTTCGGCCACGATCGTGCCGCCCATGGCGACGAACGCTTCGGTGAAGTACTGCGTGAGGCCCACCGAGTAATCACTCTTCACGTCCTTCAGGATCGCCACTTTTTTCAGGCCCAGGTTCTGCGCCGCGAACTTGGCCATCACCGTGCCCTGGAACGGATCGATGAAGCACATGCGCGAGATGAACCTGCCTACTTCAGTGACCTTGGGGTTCGTGGACGAGGGCGTGATCATCGGCACGCTCGCCGCCTGGCAGATGGGTGCGGCCGCAAGCGAACGCGACGAGGCGACCTCGCCGATCACCGCAGCAACCCGGTCCTGGTTGATGAGCTTCTGCACCACGGTGGCCGCTTCCTCGGCACGGCCCTGGTCGTCCTCGACCACGGTGCGCACGGTCAGGCCGCCGATCTTGCCCTGCTTGGCGGCCTGCAACTCGGCCAGCGCCAGCTCGACGCCCAGCTTTGTGGATTCGCCGAATGTGGCGTCATTGCCGGTGAGCGAGCCGTAGACGCCGACGACGAGGCCGTCGCCGCCCTGGCCAGAACCGCCACAACCGGCGGCGAACAGCGCCGCACCGATGGCGACGGTGTACAGCAGTCCGTGGCGAAGCTTCATGTCATCCCCCTCATGGGAGTGAGGGGCCCGTGGCCGGGCTACGCACCCCTGCGCGGCGCGCCCGCGGGCCCGTCTGGGACCGGTACTCTACAGGGAAGGCCGAGGAGAGGTAGCACGCGCGCATCTTGGGCCGCAAGGGATGGTTGCCGCGCGGTGGCCAGCCGGTCGCCAGATGGTTGCCGCGCCATTTGCGCGGGTGATACCGTGCGCCACATGCGGGAACCGGTCGCAGGGAAGCACCGTCTCTCGCCGGGCCCGCGGGCCGTCGTCCAGCTCCCGTCCGGCGTGCTCACCGCCACACTCGTGGCCGCCGCCGCGCTGGCGCTGGTCGCGGGCTGTGCGCCCTCTCGCAAGCCGGAGCCCCCGCCAACGCCGCCCGTGAAGGTGGGACCGCGCGCCGGCTACGATGGCCGCCGCGATTCGCTCGACTCGGTGGATGCCACGGCGGTGCGCGGCAAGCGTCTCGCCCTCGATCCTGGCCACGGCGGGTTCTTCCCGGGCACCGTCGGTGTCAACGGCCTCACCGAGAAGGAAGTGAACCTCGCGGTCGCCCTCGAGTTGCGCGACCTGCTGCGCGCCGCCGGCGCGGAGGTGCTGCTCACGCGTGAGACGGACAGGGATTTCCTGACACCGGCGGACTCCTCCCTACGCTCGGACCTGCTCGAGCGCTCACGGCTCTCGAACGCGTTCCTGCCCGATCTGTTCGTGAGCATCCACCACAACGCCGACGCGAGTGGCGCGCACGACGTGAACGAGACGCAGACCTACTACCAGCTGGGCGACGAGGGCCCGTCGTACGACGCGGCGCAGGACGTGTTCCGCTCCACCACGCGCAATCTCGGCATCGAGACCTGCAAGATGATCCCGGGCAATTTCTCGGTCGTACGTAACAGCGAAGCACCGGCGCTGCTCACCGAGGCCAGCTACCTCACCTATCCGCCCACCGAGGAGAAGCTGCGCACGCCCGAGGCGCGCCGGCTCGAGGCGGAGGCGCTCTACTTAGGTGTCGTGCGCTATTTCATGCGGCGCGCACCTCGGCTCGAGTGGTTCGCCGCACTGAACACCGCCGGGCGGCCCGACACGCTGTTCGACGGCATGCCGCGGCTGGTGGCGCGTGTGGGCGGCGCGTTCGACGCGGCGAAGCTCCGCGTCGACGGCACCGAGGTGCCGGTCGTCTCGAGCGGCTCCGAGGTGGCATGGAGTGGCGTGCCGCCGCTGGCCGCTGGAGCGCACGAAGCGGCGTTCTCGGCGCGGCTCGCGGGCGAGGGAGCGTCGCGCGCCCGGAAGATCCGGTTTCACGTGCGCAAGCCCGCCGCGCGATTGTCCCTGTCGCTGCACGGCTCGCCGCTCGCCGCGGTGCGCGAACCGGTCGGCGCGCGCGTGCGCGTGCTGGACGCCGACGACCTGCCACTGCCCGATTCGCTGCGCGTGCGGCTGTCGAGCGAGCCGCGCGGCGTGTTCACGCCCGCCGAGACTACGGTGGTGGCACGCGATGGCGAGGCGTGGGCTTACTTGCGGCGCGCACGCAGCGTGAGTGGCAAGTCGGCCTCGCGCGCCACGCTGGTGGCCAAGCTCCTCACGCCGACCGGCGCACCCGTGGTGCCGGCGGCGCGCCACGCGCTGGCGCACGACTCCGTGCGCACGCGCGCCGGCTTCGTGATGGAGATGCCCGCGGGCCAGCCGATCTCCGCTTCGACGCTCGCGCGGCCCGCCTGGCTCAACCGCGATGGCTTCGTGGCGCTGCCGCTCGACTCGGCCGGTGGCGCGGCATTGCCACGGCTGGACGGGTTCCGCCGCCACGGCGCATGGGAACCGTGGCCGCCGCGCATCACTGCGGTGGCGGGCGGCGCGTTGCACGGCCGCCGCATCGCGCTGGACCCCGAAGGCGGCGGCGACGACGCCGGCGGCACGGCACCGGGCGGCACGCGTGCGTCGGCCTTGAACTTGGAGGTCGCGCGCGCGCTCGCGGGGATGCTCGAGGCGGCCGGAGCCGACGTGGTGTTGACGCGTGACGGCGATCAGGCGGTGAGCGAGCTGGGCCGCGTGCAGGTGTCCGAGGGCTTCCGCGCCGAGCGCTACCTGAGAATCGGTCACGCCAACACCGCCGCACTCGCGGGGCATTACTTCAACAGCCCGGTAGGGCGGCGCTGGGCGCAACGCGTCGCGCGAGCCCTCGCCGAGCTCGGGCTCGCCGCACCGCGCGTGGGTGAATCCGCCAAGTACGTGTTGTCGCAGGTGAGCGCGGCCGCGGTCTACGCCACGCTCGCGCGCACCGACAGCAGCGAGGCGCTATTGCTCTCGCCCGGACGGCTGCGCGCCGAGGCGTATGCGCTGTTCCTGGCGCTGGCGCGCGACTTCGCGGCGACGGCCGCGGCGAGTAGCACGGCGAGCGGGCGGGGGCCCGAGGCCACCACGGCGAACGGCCGCGCGAACGGCGATGGCGTGCCGGTGTGGCCCGTGGACTCGCTGCTCGTGCGTGACGCCGCGGGACTACCCGTGGCGGGCGCGGCCGTGAGGCTCGGCGCCGCGCTCGTCGTGGCCACCGATGCGGCGGGCACCGTGCGCTTCGCTCGTACGGAGCTCGGCCCCCTGCCGGTGGAGGTCGAAGATGCTCGCGCGCGAGTGAGAGCCGTTCTGTTAGACTCGGAGCGCGGACGAATCGTACAGTCGCCGCGCTGACCGGGTGCCTGGCCGCTGGCTCACTCCAGCCGGGATCTCGCGCATGTCGCACCCGCTTTCCCACGGCATCCAGCTCTACTTCGCCGAACTCGCCGCCAACTCGCGGCGCGTCGCGATGGTACTGCTCACCGTCTCGGCCGTCTGCGCCCTCGTCGTGGCGATCTGGGGCCGGCGCGTGACCTCGGAGCTGGCCGACCCGATGCGCTTCGGCTACGAAGGCCCCGAGCAGTGGGTGGAACGCATCCGGCTCGAGGAGCTGTCGCGCCAGCAGTCGCCGGGGCTCTACGCGATCACCTACCTGACGTTGGAGTCACGCAAGGGTGGCAAGAGGCACGGCGAGAGCTCCTCGCACCCGAACGCTGCGGTGTCCGCGAACAAGTCGCCTGGCCTCGGGGACTCGGACAGCGACCTGCTGGCGATGGCGCGCATGCTGGCGATCGATGGTCCACTGGTGCGCTCGGAAGACCTGATCATCGAGCGCCTGGTGCGGCCGGTGTATCCGGACGAGGCGCGCGAGCAGGGCATCGAGGGACTGGTGGAATTGGTGGCACTCGTCGACACGACGGGGTCGGTGGCGCAGATCCAGATCGTGGGGGGCACGCGAGATCCGTTACTTGAACGTGCGGCGGCGACGGCGATCCTGGAATGCCGGTACCGGCCGTATCGGGTGGCGGAGCACAGGCAGCAGGTCTGGGCTGCGTTCCGGATCGCGTTTTCGTTGTACTAGAGTCGCGGGCTACTTCGAAACCCTCCTGCGCCGCACGTGGCCGAGGGGGCCGGACACCTCACCCCTCCGACTATTGAGGCGGCGCGAACTCCTGCGGCCTGCCGTTCTTCACGATGAACACCGGCAGCGACGTCGCGGCGATGGCAGGGTCGAGCGTGCCGGCGGGCGAGCGGCCGCGCAGTAACTCGGCGAGCTCGCCGGGGGTGCGCGCGCCGCGGTCCACCGCAGCAGCGATGGCGTGGCCCGCAAGATAGCCGCGTGTCCAGAGCGAGCCGGGCCTTCCGCCGCTGGCGCGAGCGAGCGAGTCGAGGTGCGCGCGGATCGGCTCGGGCAAGCGCCAGTCCTCGGCCACCCACGCCACACCCTCCAGCAGCGGTCGCGCGGCCGTTCGCATGCCGTCCGGCGCAAGCGCAGGGCCGCCGCACAGCCGCAACGACGCGCCCTCGCCGGCGAGGGCTCGCAGCATCGTCTCGGCGTCACGCGCGGGGCCGTCCCAGAACAGCACGGTCGCGCCCGAGGCCTTGAGCGATACGGCCTGCTGCTTGGCCTCGCTCGCCGCCGTACGCGCGGGTTCACGCCGCACGACCCGGCCGCCGCGCGCGGTCACCTCGACGGCGAACGCATCGGCGAACGCGCCGTGCACGGCGGTGGCGGAACCGGTGATGGCCACGCTCGTGGCGTCTCTGCCGAGCACGGCCTCGGCCAGCGCGTGGGCGCGCTCGCGAGGCCCCGGGCCCACAACGAACACGCGTGGTCCGAGACCACCGATGCGCTCGTCGGTGGCGGTGGGCGAGACCACCACCACGCCCGCAGCATGCGCAGCGGTGGCGAGCGACAGCGTGGGCACGCTCAGCAGTTCACCCACGATCACGTCGCAGCGCGGGGCCAGCTTCGCGTAGCCTGCCGCGAGGCGCGCGGGGTCGCTGTCGCCAGTGCCGAGCGTGTCGAGTGCCAGCACGCGCGCGCCAGCCGGGCGACCGTGGCGCAGTCCCTCCGCCAGCGCGGCGCGCACGGCGCGCGTGTAGCCGGCGTAATCGCCCGAGTCGGGCAGCAGCGAGCCGACGGTGAACACGCTCGCGTCGGGCCGCAGCGCGGTGAGCGCCGGCAAAGCGACTTCGCCCTTCTTGAGCGTGCGCGGTACCACCACGGCACGGCGGGCGAGCCATCGCTGCCGGCGCTCGGTGCGTTCGGCACCGGTGCGCGCGAGCGCGGCGTCCAGTAGCGGCACCTCCACCGCGCCCAGCGTTCCCAGGGGCCGGCGCAGCAGCCAGGCCAGATCATCCGAGCTGGCCCGGGCCGCCCATGCGGTGATCGCCTTGTCGCGAGCGGCGCTCGCGGGCGTGCCGAGCAGCGAATCGGCCGTCGTGGCCGAGCGCACCTCGAGCTTCGCTGGCGCAGCGGCGGCCGGCGCGGCGAGCGCGGCGACCAAAGCGAGCCCTGCGGCGCACGCGACCGCGATGGCAGGTCTCGCGATCGCGGCCGCCGGGCCCGCGTCGCTCCGAGGGGAACGCGCGGGCGTGCTCACATCTGGAACTTGCCGAAGTCCTCGGGATCGAGATTCTCGAGGTAGCGGCGGAGCTGTTCGGCTTTCTGCTCGTCCGTCAGCGGGACCTCCGGCCCCTCGCCGCTGGGCGCGGTCGGCTCATCCGGATCGTCGCTCACCGCCGGGCGCTCGGGCGGCGACTGCAGCAGCTCCTCGTTCACGTACAACGGTGCTTCGGCGCGCAGCGCGACCGCGATCGAATCGCTCGGGCGCGCGTCCACCGACAGCATCTCCTGGCCGCGCGCGAGCAGCAGTGAGGCGAAGTACGTGCCCTCGCGCAATTCGGTGATCACCACGCGCTGCACCTTGGCGTGCAAGCCCTCGACAAGCATGGCCAGCAGGTCATGCGTCAGCGGGCGCGGGAACGTCTCCTTCTTGACGAGCCGTGCGATGGCCTGTGCCTCGCACGGGCCCACGAAGATGGGTAGTACGCGCGCGCCATCGGCCTCGCGCAGCAGCACGACGTGCTGCTGCGTCTTGGGCTCGGTGCCGAGCCCATGCACGCGGACCTCGACCACCTTCACGGCTGGCCGCCACCATCCTTCGCGGCGGCCTTCTTGCCGGCGGCGGTGGTGTCCGCGCCCAAGAAGTCGGGCACCGCGTCGGTGCGCATGTGCTCCACCATCCACTGGGCGGATGTCGCCAGCTCCGACTTGGGATAGCGCTGCAGCAGCTCGCGGAACACGCGCTCGGCGGCGTCGTGGTCGTTGAGCTCCTCGGACTGGATGAAGCCCACCATGAACAGCGCCTGCGGTGTGACATCGGCCTCGGGGTACTCGTCCACCACCTTGCGGTAGGCGGCGATCCTTGAGGCGGGGTCGCCAGCGGCCTGGGCCTCCTGGAACATGTCGCGCGCGCTCTTCTTCGCCGACACCCACTTCTGGATGGCCGCCGTGTCTGGCGATACCTCGTACTCCCCCTTGAGGCGGTCGAGTTGGTCCTTGTAGTAGCGCTGGGTACGTTCCTGGCTCATCTGGCGAACGATGAAGCTGCGCACCTGGTCGAAGTCGCGCACCGATTCCTCGCGCACGGACTCCACCTTCACCACGTGCCAGCCCACACTCGTCTTCCACGGTCCGCCGATCTTGCCTGCGCCGAGCGCCATGGCCGACTCGGCCAGCGCCGGCTGCGGCCCGAGCCCTGCGAACCCGCCTTCGCGTGTGGCCGTGCCCAGCGAGCCGCCGTTGGCCTTGGTGAGCGTGTCGGCCGAGTACTGCTTGACCAGCTTGTCCCAGTCAGCACCCTTCGCGCGCGCCAGCCCCAGCACCTTCTTGCCCTCGGCCTGTGACTTGGTCTGGATGTGGCGCATGGACACGTTGGCGGGTGTCTTCCACTCGTCCATGTGCTCGCGGTAGTACGCCATCGCCTCGGAGTCGCTCGGCGGGGCATTCTTGGCCATCACCTCGTTCACCCACGTGCGGATGAGAAGGTCGCGCTTCTGGGCCTCGATCTGCACCAGGATGTCGGGGCGCTTGGTCACGCCGTTGACGTCGGCATCCCGCATCCACACGCGCTCCTCGACGATCCGGTCGAGCAACTGCTTGCGGCCGTCGGGCGTCGTGTACTGCGCACGGTACTGCTCCGGCAGTTCTTGCAGACGTGTGACCAGATGACGCGGCGTGATCACGTCCTTGCCGATGCGCACCAGCACGGCGTCGGAGTCATTTGCGGGGCGAGCCGACTTCGAGGTCGTGGACTTCTTGTTCGAAGAAGCCTTCTTGGGAGCCGCGGACACTACGGCTCCGGCCATCAGCGCCGCGACGGCCAGCGTCAACGCGAGGAGGCTTCCGCGCTTCATGCCCGCACCACCCACACCTTGATGGTGGCCGCGACACCGCCGTAGAACTTGACCGTCACGTCGTAGCTGCCGAGCTGCTTGATGTGATCCGGCACCTCGATGCGGCGGCGCTCCACCTCGTGCCCGGCGGCCTTGAGCGCGTCGGCGACGTCGGCGTTGGTGATGGAGCCGAACAGCGTGTCCTCTTCGTTCGCCTGCGCCGCGATGTTGATCTGAAGTCCGTCGATACGGGCGGCCTCGGCCTTCGCGGCGGCGACAAGCTTGTCGCTGTGGACTTCCTTCTGGCGCGACAGCTCCTGGTACAGGTTCGCGGCCTTGGTGCCGGTGGGGATCGCGAGCTTGCGCGGCAGCAGGTAGTTGCGCGCGAAGCCAGGCTTCACGCTGACCGTGGCGCCCTTCTGGCCCACGCCCTTCATGTCGTCGAGCAGGATCACTTCCATCGGGATTCTCCTACGCCGTCCGGTCGGGGGACGGCTCGAGACGCCGGTGGTCCAGCCACACGTCCGACAGCCCGAGCAGGGCCAGCGACGGCAGGAACACCGGCAGGGTGAACGCGAACAGGAACAGCATCAACAGTAGGAAGAACACGGGCGGAACGCCGCGTCCGAGCAGGACCGTCTGTGCGACCGCAAGGCCCTGGACACTATAACCCAGCACCGACTGCACCAGCAGCACGACAGCCCCCGGGCGCCACGTCTCGCCCGCGAACAGTGCGAGTGCCAAGCCGCCCAACAGCGGTACGAGTGCGGCGTCCGGAAGCCGCCACGCGGGCAGCCACGCACGCGATAGTGACGGCCAGCCGCGCCAAGCGGCTGCGCGAGCGGCGAGTGTGCGGCCGGCCAGGACCAGCAGCACCATCCACGCGAACGTCAGGTTCGGCGAGAAGTAGCGCAGCATACGCACACGGTCCGCGGCCGGCAGGCTGGTCGACTGCTCCATCATCTGACGCCACGAACTGGAGTCCGCCGGCATCGCGCGCAGCACCTGCTGCTCCTCGGCGCGGGCGCGCGCCTCGACGCGCGTGAGCGCCCCCGAGAATCCCGGCAGCACCGGCAGCGCGAACGCCGCGGCGAGGATCGGCGCGTGCATCCACGCCCGCTCACCCAGCGTCGGTCCACCGCCCTCTTCGCGCAGGCCCATCCACACGCCCGTGAGTGCGGCAGCCGGCACCCACAGGACGTGCCACGTGGAGAACCCGGCGCCGGGGATCACCAGCGCCAACGCGGCCAGCGCGGCGAGTGCGACCGGCAGCAGCAGGGCCACGCGGCCGAAGCGCCAGGCGAGCAGCAGCGAGCCTGCCACCGCCAACGGCACCGCCAGCCACAGCGCGGTCCACGGCCACGGCGAGCCCAGTGCGGCCAGCGCCAGTGCTCCGATCAGCAGTACGGCGCGGGCCAGCGACAGTCCCCGCGAGGGAACTGCCGGATCAGCGATAGAAGTCACTGGTGAACGGCAGCAACGCCAACACGCGCGCGCGCTTGATGGCGGTCGTGAGCTGCTTCTGGTGCATCGAGCACGAGCCTGACACACGACGCGGGACGATCTTGCCGCGGTCGGTCACGAACCGGCCGAGGCGCTTCTCGTCCTTGTAGTCCACGAACGCGACCTTTTCCAGGCACAGCTTGCAGTACTTCTTCTTGACGCTTTTGCCTTCACGTTCCTTTGCCATGTCTTGGACTCCTCTAGAGGGATGGATCCTCGGCGGCACCGGGGTCGGGCATCTCGCCGCCCGCGGGGGCCTTCTCGAGGAAGTGGACCGATTCCGCGCGCACCTCGAGCGAGTGCTGCTTCTCGCCGCGCGCGTTCGCCCACTCCCGCATCTGCAACCTGCCTTCCACCACCACCGCACTGCCCGTGTGCAGGTACTGCGCGCACACCTCTGCGATGCGCTGGTAGCACATCACCGTCACGTACCCCGTGTGTTCCGCCGCCTTGCCGTCGCGCGTGCGATACCGCCGGTGAAACGCCAGCGGCAGCGACGTCACTGCCGTGCCGTCCGACGCGTACCGCCGGTCCGGATCCCGCGTGAGCCGTCCCGACAGGACGACCCGGTTGAGCTCCGGCAGCCGCAGTTCGCTCATGGCACCTCCTACGAGGGGGCGTGACCCGTCAGTCGCGCTCGCTCTCTTCAGCCGCTGCAGCCGCCTCGCCCTCAGGCACGCCCTGCCACAGCTCCGGAGAAACGTGGATCGTGGTCAGCGCGCGCATGATGTCCTCTTCGAGCCTCAAGCGACGCTCGAGTTCCTTCACCATGGACTGCGCACCGTTCCACA
>CAZADU010000195.1:0-2635 GCA_964483945.1 uncultured bacterium | reverse complement strand
GAGCGAGGGCGAGCCCAGGTAGATCGCGGACTGGATACGCGGATCGTTCGGATCTTCGGGCCAGCCGCCGATCTGATCGAAGATGGCGCGCGGCATCCACTCGATGGTGAAACCGTTCGGCGCACCACTCACACCGGCCGTGACGTTCAGGTGGATGATGGTGGTGGCCTCGGCGGCCAGATCTACCGCGGGCGCGTCGAGTTCAGCCTCGGCGGCGAAAGCGGGAGTGGCCAGCAGGAGGATGGCAATGCCGGCGCGCATCACGTCACGAAGGGACCGCAGCATGTTAGCGGGGGGCTCCCAAGTCTTCGAGATGTCTGGCATGATGTGCTTCAGGCAGGTGTATCGCTGGGAGAGCCTGTGGCACGCGACAACGGTTTCTCATCATAGAATGGGACTACTCCTGAGCACAATGCAATTTGCACGGACATTGGGCCATTTTCCTCAATATCGGCCATGACAACGAGGTAACATGAAGCGCCACAATGGCATGGCAAATGCGACCCTGTTCTCGTTATTCCTCGGCCTACTGTCGGCCTCCTGCGCCGTGAGCGGAGGCGGCGGTGGCGAAGTCGGTGCCCCGGCTCACGCCCCCGCGTCAATGCCGGCCGCCAAGCTAGGCCTGGCGCCGCAACTTCGCCCGTTCCACGATGAGCTGCTCGAGTATGGGGACTGGATCCTGATCGAGCCGCTGGGCTGGGTATTCCGTCCGCGCGTGAACACCGTGGCCTGGCGACCCTATCAAGACGGCCGCTGGATCGCGTCCTACTCCTACGGCTGGATCTGGGAGTCGAACGAGGACTTCGGCTGGATCACCGACCACTATGGATTTTGGTTCTACGACGAGTTCCAGGGCTGGGTCTGGCAGCCCTATGGCGCGTGGGCGCCCGCATGGGTGGCGTGGGTGCAGGTAGGCGACTTCGTCGGCTGGGCACCTCTGTCGCCGGACGCCTCGCCCGCGGAGGGCCCCGTTCCGGGCGGCGCGTTCACCTACACGTCGGCTCGCTCGCTCGCCAGCGGCGGCAGCTCCACCCGCGCGAGCTTCGTGCGCGAACTGCCCGACCCCAACGAAAGCGTGAAGCCGATCGACCGCATCGCCTCGCGCGGCGGCGTGTACTGGAACGCGGGCCCCGACCCCGAGACGATCCTCGATCCGACCAGCGCCTCGCAGTTGCGCGCCGGCGAGCGCGACGGACGCGTGCCACTGCCCGAACCAGCGGCAAGCCTGACGAGGGAGATGCCCGCGTTGCGCCTGCCGCAACTCGAAGAGCGCACGAAGCGCGCTTGGAGCGAGGCGCGACACGAGCTACTCGCCGAGCGCTCCCGCCGCGCGGCCGCCCAGCCCGGCTCGGGCGGTAGCAGCACGCCGCCTCCGCCACCGCAGCGCATCAAGCCGTCGCCCGCGCCGTCCGACACCGCTTCGGCCGACTCGCTCGCGCGCATCAAGGGCCGGATGAAGCCCGGCGCGCCGCAGCCCACGAAGCCGGGATCGTACTGACACCCGACTCCGCACAGGCCACCGCGCGGCTCAAGGCGCACGCGCTCGAACTGGGCTTCGACGCCGTGGGCGTGGCCAGCGTGGGAGCGCTCGAGGCGCAGGCACACTACGACGCATGGCTCGCCGCCGGACGACACGGCGACATGCACTGGCTCGCGAGCGACAAGCACCGAACGCGGCGTGCGGATCCGGCGCGGCTCGTCGAGGGCATCCGCTCGGTGCTGTGTGTGGCGCTCTGCCACCCGCCCGCCCGCGACGAGGCGCGTGACCGCCGGCTCGGCCGCATCGCGCGCTATGCCGCGGGTGAGGACTACCACCGCATCATGAAGGACAAGCTGCTCTCGCTGGAGCGCTGGATCCAGCATGAGTTGTTCCCCGGCTCGGGCTCACTCTGGTATTCGGACACCGGTGCGATCTTGGAACGCGGCTGGGCCGAGCGCGCAGGGCTGGGCTGGGTGGGCAAGCACTCGGGCCTGCTGTCGGACTCGCTCGGTAGCTGGTTTCTGCTGGGCGAGGTGCTCGTTGACCGCGAACTCGTGCCCGATGCACCCGTGCGCGAGCACTGCGGCACGTGCGTGCGCTGCTTGGATGCCTGCCCCACGCGCGCGATCGTCGCGCCTTACCAGGTGGACGCGCGGCTCTGCATCTCGTACCTCACTATCGAGCTCAAGGGTCCCATCCCGCGCGAGTTGCGCCCACTTGTGGGCGACTGGGTGTTCGGCTGCGACTTGTGCCAGGACGCATGCCCGTGGAACCGGTTCGCGCCGCCCGCGCGTGAAGCACGCCTGCACGCGGCGGAACTCGAAGGCTGGTCGCTCGAGCGCTTCCTCACCATTGACGAGGCCACGTTTCTCGAACTGTTCGCCAAGAGCCCCATTCGCCGAGCCGACCGAGAGGGCTTCGTGCGCAATGTGTGCGTTGCCATGGGCAACCGCAGCGAGCCCGCGCACGCGGTCCCGCTGGGACGCGCCCTTGCGACCGACCGCGAGCCACTCGTGCGCGGGCACGCGGCATGGGCGCTGGGCCGCGTGGCGGGCGCACTGGCGGACGAGCCGAGAGCGGTGGCACTCGCCGCACTGCGCACGGCGGCGGCGGGCGATGCCGACGCGTGGGTGCGCGAGGAGGCCGCGATGGCCG
>CAZADU010000194.1:0-1787 GCA_964483945.1 uncultured bacterium | reverse complement strand
GAGCGGAAATAATGCTTGTCGTCAATCAGTGCGGCGTTCGAGCTTGGCGCGCAGCTCGCGCGCCGAGCCTTGCCGGTCCTTGCAGACGTCCAGCACGATGACGCGGAAGAGCTGCAGAAAGTCTGGATCCGGCTGCAGGCGCTGCAGCAGCCCCTCGAACGCCGCTTCGAGCTGCACCTTGGGGGTCCGCACCTGGCCGCAGCCCGCGCAGTGGTAGTAGCCGTAGCGCGCCGAGCGACCGCGGGTCCAGCTGCCCGTGAGCGGTTTCTCGCAATGGCCGCAGCGGACGAAGCGTCGCAGCGGGAAGTCCGGGTGCAGGAGCTTCCACGACCGCGCGCCCACCTTGCAGCCCGCGAGCAGCACCTGCACGCGGTCGAAGAGCTCGGGCCGCACGACGGGCTCAAAGTCGCCGTCCACCGCGATCTTCCACTTGGGCACCACGACGCGGCCCGCGTAGAGGGGATTTCGCAGGAGACTGCGCGCCGTTTGCGGCGAGAGCTCATTGCCCGCTCGCGTGCGAAGGCCGCGCCGGTTCATCCAGTCGCGGGCATCGCTCTTGTCCAGCCGGCGCGCTGCGAGCGCCTCAAACGCGTCGCGGATGATCTCGGCCGGAGCGTCGTCCACAACGAGGCTCGCACCGACGCGGCCGCCTGTCCGGTAGCCGAGCGGCGCCTGAAACGTCCAGCGCCCCTGTTCCAAGGCCGCTTGCATGCGCGTGCGCGTCCGGTCCGCCTTCACGTCGTTGTCGAACTGCGCAATCGACGCGAAAATCGACTCCATGAACTTTCCCACCGGGCTCTCGTCGATGGGCTCCGTCACGGAGCGCAGCCGGGTGCCGAATCCGGCAAGCGTTGCAGCCAGCGCGTGGTGGTCGCGGGTTTCGCGCGAGAAGCGGCTGAGGTTGTAGACGACCACGAAGTCGATCTGGCCCTTGTGCTCGGCGCAGAACTTGAGCATCAGCTGCAGCTGCGTGCGTTCAGCCGTCTTTGCGGACTCGCCCTGCTCCACGAACACCCGAGCGACCTCGAGCCCCTCGCGTTCGCAGTACTCCTCGCACGCCCTCTTCTGCGTCGGCAGGCTGAGATTCTGCGTCTGCTCCTTCGTGGACACCCTGCAGTAAATGACCGCTCGAGGCATGGTGACCGTTCCCTCGGATAAGGCCCAGATCGGTGAGTGCTCCGCGTTCCGCCCGAGCGCGAGGCTGTCCGCCCTCGAACTCGCGGATCGCAGCCCGCTCCTCGGCTTCCTCCCGTCGATGAACCGGGACGAGGCGCATTTGGGGCATAGGTTCGGGCGTGGTTCCAGTCGGCTCCGCGTTGGGCGCGCGGGCGTGGACGTCGAGCACGATCTCGGCGAGCGCGTAGAGCTGCGCCCGGACGCGTTCGAGCTCGGCGTCGGAGAGGTGATCGCACTTGGGGGCCATCATGGCCCGCACTTGGCGCAGGGGAAGCACGAGAGATTTCTCAGCGCATCCGTGCGCCTACAGCCTGGCGACGCTGGCGTCCGCCGCGTCTGGTGGTACGTAGCCTGGCTGATTGCTTGAGTTCGCTTGGTGCCGGGTCCGTCCGTGGCCCGCTTTGGGCCGCTTCAATGCTGGCCTATATACACCCGCGCCGGCCGGTGGTGCAACTTTGTGCAGTGGCTGTGTCAGGTCCGGGGGTGCATCCCGCCCCCGGTCAACTCCTCGCAGGCGCGACTCAGCTCGGCGGCGAAGAGCCGCTCGCACTCGGCCGGGTCGGAGATGGCGGCCAGGACTGGTGCCAGGCGGGCCGGAATCGCGGCCGTCC
>CAZADU010000193.1:0-2654 GCA_964483945.1 uncultured bacterium | reverse complement strand
AGCTGGAAGCTCGACACCTCCACCACCAGCAGTCCGGTCGCACTCACCTGCTCGGCAACCTCGCACACGGCTCTGCCGATGTTGCCGCACACCTCCACCTCGCGTCCGGCGGCGCGCAGCAGGGCGCCGATCAGATCGGTGGTGGTGCTCTTGCCGTTCGTGCCGGTGATGCAGATGAACGGCGCGTGCGCGGCGCGGTAGCCCAGTTCCAGTTCGCCCATCACGGGCAGGCCGGCGACGCGCGCGGCCGCGGCCAGCGGGTGTTCCACCGGGATGCCCGGGCTCCACACCACGAAGTCGTGGCCCGCGAGCAGTGAGGCGTCGTCCCGCCCCCACGCCAGCGTCACGCCGTCCGCGGCCAGCGCCAGTGCGGCCTCGGGTGCGGCCGCGGCCTCGCGGCGGTCGCACAACGTCACCTCGATCCCGTGACGGCGCAGCAGGCGCGCGGCGGCCACACCGCTGCGCGCTGCGCCCGCCACGAGGGCGCGCTTTCCGGGGAGCGGATGGCGCGGGTCGAGGCTCACTGCAGCTTGAACGTGGACAGCGACAGCAGCGCCAGCAGCGCGCCCGCGATGTAGAAGCGCAGCACCACCCGCGACTCCGGCCAGCCGATCAGCTCGAAGTGGTGGTGGAGCGGCGACATGCGCAGGATGCGCTTGCCCGTCAGTTTGAAGGAGGTCACTTGCAGCATCACGCTGAGCGCCTCGGCCACGAACACGCCGCCGACCATCACCAGCCAGAACTCGCGTTTGATGAGCACGGCGACCACGCCGAGCGCACCGCCCAGCATGAGCGAGCCGGTGTCCCCCATGAACACGTCGGCCGGGTGGCTGTTGTACCAGAGGAACCCGAGCGAGGCGCCCAGCACCGCGGCGCAGAACACCGTCAGTTCACCCGCGAACGGCAGGTAACCCGTGTTCAGGTACTCGCTGAAGCGCATGTGCCCGGTCAGGTAGCACATGCCGGCGAACGCGATCGCGGCGATGGCGACGAGTCCCGAGGCAAGGCCGTCGAGTCCGTCGGTGAGGTTCACGGCGTTGGATGCACCGGTGATGACCAGGATGACGAACGGTATGAACAGCAGCCCGAGGTCCACGTAGTAGCTTTTCATGAACGGCACGTGCGTGAGCGTCGGGCCGGCGTTCGGGTCGGGCCACGCCAGCACGCACGCACCGACGATGACGCCGATGGTGAACTGACCGACCAGCTTGTAGCGCCCGAGCAGGCCCTTGGGCAGCTTCTTCACCACGCGCAGCCAGTCGTCCAGGAATCCCAGCCCGCCCAGCCACACCGTGGTGCCGAGTGCGAGCCACACCTGTTTGTTGTGGAAGTTGCCGCACAACAGCACCGGTACGACGATCGCGACCAGGATGAGCAGCCCGCCCATCGTGGGGGTGCCGGCCTTGACGTAGTGCGACTGCGGACCCTCCTCGCGCACCTTCTGCCCCAGCTTCACGCGCCGCAGCCACGCGATCATGGGCGGGCCGAGCACGAAGCTGATGAGCAATGCGAGCACCGCGGCCATCGCCGAGCGCACGGTGATGTACTTGAACAGGTTCAGGAACGACAGCCCCTGCACGGTGTGCAGCGGGTAGAGCCATTCATGGAACACGTCTCAGGCCTCCTGGAGGTCGACCGGGAGTTCGGCCAGCACATCCTCGAGCGCCGCGCCTCGCGACGCCTTGAACAGGACGACGACGCCGGGGCCGAGCAACTCGCACAGAGCCGCGGCCACGGCCGGTTTGTCGGGGAACACCCGCGAGGGTACGCCCGCCGTGCGGGCGCCCTCGGCGTAGTCGGTGGCGTGCGCGCCGACCGCCCACAACTCGGCATCGCGAACACACTCCCCGACCTCGCGGTGCAGCGCGGCGGCGGTGCCCCCCAGCTCCCGCATGTCGCCGAGCACGGCGATGCGGCGCGCAGCGCGCGGCCAGCCGGCCAGCGTGGCGAGCGCGGCGCGCATGGAGTCGGGGTTGGCGTTGTAGTGGTCCAGCAGCAGGGTGGCCCCCGCGGCGTGCTTCACCTGCATGCGGCCCTGGAGCGGGCGATGTGCGCCCAGTGCTTCGGCGACCGCCCGCGGATCG
Source organism: uncultured bacterium (assembly GCA_964483945.1). GTDB lineage: Bacteria > Eisenbacteria > RBG-16-71-46 > RBG-16-71-46 > RBG-16-71-46 > JAIOPA01. The sequence goes on along the minus strand of CAZADU010000193.1, from coordinate 570 downwards.
AGCTGGAGATGGCGCGCGACAGCGATTGCGGCGAGCGCGTTGCAGATCTGATGCAGCCCGATCAACTGGAGATCCACCGGCGGGAACCCGGGTACTTCGAAGCGTGAGCCGGCGTCGCCGCGGTCCTCGACGCGCGACGGCCGGACCTCGGCGAGCTCGCTGAGCCCGTACGTGACGACCTGTGCGGGACAGCCCTTCACCGCCGCCACCAGCCGCGGCGAATCGGCGCAGATGAATGCCGGGGCGCCCGGCTTGAGCGCCCACGCCAGCGAGGCCTTCTCCTTCGCGATGGCCTCGAGCGAGCCCAGGTTCTCGAGATGCGCGGAGCCCGCGTTGGTGACGATGCACGCGCTTGGTCGCGCGATGCCGGCGAGCGCGGCGATCTCGCCCGCATGGTTCATGCCCATCTCGACCACCGCGGCGCGGTGTTCCGGGCGCAGGCCCAGCAGCGTGAGCGGCACACCCCAGTGGTTGTTGAGGTTGCCCTCGGTGCGCAACACCGGCCCGCCGGTGCCGAGTACTGCCGCCACCAGCTCCTTCGTGGTGGTCTTGCCGGCGCTGCCGGTCACG
>CAZADU010000192.1:0-15231 GCA_964483945.1 uncultured bacterium | reverse complement strand
CCGGGAGGATTGCCCGGGCCTGTGCCTGCGGTGTGGTGCCGAGCTGGCGCTCGGGGCGTGCGATTGCCCCCGAGACTGAACAGCGGCCACGCCCGGGGCGCCGGCCGGAGGAGGTAGGTTCGTATGGCGGTTCCCAAGCGGCGGCATTCGCACACACGTGGCAAGAAGCGGCGCACGCACTGGAAGCTCAGCAAGCCGAGCCTCGCGAACTGCGCGCACTGCAGTGCTCCCCGGCTGCCGCATCGCATCTGCGCGAGCTGCGGTTATTACAAGGGTGAGGAGATCGTCGCGCCGCGCGAGCAGTGACCAGGAGCCGCCCCGAGTCCCCGACGCAGCCTGGGGCCACGGACGGCGCCGGCCCGCGGCGTACGAACCTCATGACCTCCGTCCCGCGCATCGGGATTGATGCGATGGGAGGCGACTTCGGCCCGAGACCCGTGGCCGAGGGCGCAGCGCTTGCGCTGCGCGAATGGCCTGACCGTTTTCAGCTCACACTGGTCGGCGACGAGGCCGAGATCCGCGCCGAGCTGGCGCGCGCACACGTGGACGCCTCGCGGGTCGCCATCGTCCATGCTCCCGAGAAGGTGGACATGGGGGCAAAGGCCGTGGCCGCCGCGCGCAAGTCGGGCACCTCGCTCGGCGTGCTCACGCAGTTGCACAAGGATCGCCAGCTGGATGCCATCTTCAGCGCCGGCAACACCGGCGCGGTGGTGGCCACAGCGCTGCTCGGACTCGGCCGGCTCGAGGGTGTGTCCCGCCCGGCGCTCGCCGCGTTCTTCCCCAACGCCGGTCATGGCACCGTGGTGCTCGACGTGGGTGCGAACGCGGAAGTGAAGCCGCAGTGGCTGGTGCAGTTCGCGCACATGGGCTCGTGCATGGCGCGCTACCTGCTGGGCCACGAGAACCCGCGCGTCGGGCTGCTCTCGATCGGCGAAGAGGAGAGCAAGGGCAACCAACTGGTGCAGGAATCGCTCCCGCTGATCAAGGCGGCACGTCAGCTCAACTTCATCGGCCCGGTCGAGGGGCGCGATCTGTTCAAGGGTACCTGTGACGTGATCGTGACCGACGGCTTCACCGGCAACGTGCTGCTGAAGACCGCCGAGAGCGCGGTCACGTTCCTGGGCCGCTCGGTGCGCGACGAGGTCAAGAAGGATCCGCTCGCCATATTCGGCGCCCTGTTCATGCGCGGCGCCCTGCAGCGCCTGCGCTCGCGCATCGACTGGCAGGAATATGGTGCCGCGCCTCTGCTGGGGGTGAACGGCGTGTGCTTCGTCGGTCACGGTTCGAGCGGCGCGCGAGCGTTCCGCAGCGCCATCAACACCCTGGCCACGTTCGTGGAGAAGCGGGTCAACGAACACATCCGCGAGGAGATCCTGTCCGATCATGATTCGGCGGCCTGAGGGCATCCGCGGCACGACTATCGCCGGCACGGGCATGTATGTGCCCGACCGCGTGCTCACGAACGACGACCTGGCGAGGATGGTGGACACGTCCGACGCGTGGATCGTCGAGCGCACCGGCATCCGGGAGCGCCGCATCGCCGCGCCCGAGCAGGCGTCGAGCGACATGGCGCTCATCGCCTGCCAACGCGCGCTCGACATGGCCGGGCTCGAGCCGGGCGACGTGGGCCAGCTCATCCTCGCCACCACCACGCCCGATCGCATCCTGCCGTCGTGCGCATGCACGGTGCAAAAGCAGCTCGGTGCCACCAACGCTGCCGCCTACGACATGTTCGCAGCCTGCACCGGATTCGTGTTCGGCCTGGGGCTGGGGCGAGCGTTGATCGGCGCCGGTGTTGCCGACACCGTGCTGGTGGTGGGTGTGGAGACGCTGTCGCGCATCGTGGACTACACCGACCGTAATACCTGCGTGCTGTTCGGCGACGGAGCGGGTGCGGTGGTGCTGCGCGCATGCGAGCCGGGCGTGGGCCTGCACGCGGTGGAGATGCACAGCGACGGCGAACTGGGCGAGGTGTTGGAGATACCCGCGGGCATCTCGCGCAACCCGGCCAGTGACGCGACCGTGGCCGGGCACGAGCACTACATCCGCATGCAGGGCAAGAAGCTCTACCCATTCGCGGTGCGCAGTATGGAAGAGGCGACACGCCGTTGCGCCGAGGCCGCGGGCTGGTCGCCGTCCGAAATCGACCTGTTCATCCCGCACCAGGCGAACCTGCGCATCATCGAGGCCGTGCGCGAGCGGCTCGGCACGCCGGCCGACAAGGTCTACGTCAACATCGACCGCTACGGGAACACGTCGTCTGCGAGCAGTCCGATCGCGCTCGACGAGTGCGTGCGCGCCGGGCGTCTGAAGCCGGGCGACAAGCTCGCACTCGCGGCCTTCGGCGGTGGAGCGACGTGGGGTGCTTCGGCCATGACGTGGACGCTGCCGCTCGAACGCGCCACGCGCGCGGCCGGCCGTGGCCGCGTCGTGAAGGAGGCGGTGTCATGACGCTCGCGTTCCTGTTCCCGGGTCAGGGTGCGCAGAGCGTCGGCATGGGCAAGGCGCTGGCAGAGGCCTTCCCCGAGGCGCGTGACGCGTTCGCGACCGCCGACCGTGTGCTGGGCTTCTCGCTGTCGGAGCTGTGCTGGACCGGTCCGGCCGAGGAGCTGAAGAAGAGCGTCCATACGCAGCCCGCGCTGCTCACGCACAGTGTTGCCGCGTGGCGGATGCTCGAGACCGCCGGGGTCACGCCCGATTACGTGGCGGGCCACAGCCTGGGCGAGTACTCGGCGTGCGTCGCCGCCGGTGCGCTGTCGTTCGAGGACGCGCTGCAGCTCACGCGCCGCCGCGGGCAGCTCATGTATGAGGCCGGGCTCGCGCGGCCGGGCGCGATGGCCGCGATATTGGGTCTGTCCTCCGAGGACGTCGAGGCGGCGTGCGCCGAGGCCTCGGCGGTGGGCATCGTGCGCGCGGCCAATCTGAACGCGCCGGGGCAGGTGGTGATCTCGGGTGAGCCCGCGGCGGTGGACGCCGCGTGCGAGAAGGCCAAGGCGCGTGGAGCCAAGCGCGCGATCAAGCTCGAGGTGAGCGGGGCGTTCCACTCGCCGCTCATGGAGCCGGCCGCGAAGGGCCTGGCGTCAGCACTGGCCGACGTCACGCTCCGGGACGCGCGCTGCCCGGTGGTGAGCAACGCGTGGGCGCGCCCGGTGCAGAAGGCGTCCGAGATCCGCCGCGCACTCGAGGAGCAGCTGCTCGCCAGCGTGCGCTGGGAGGAGTCCATGCGCTGGCTGCGTGCGCAGGGCGTCGAAGGGTTCGTGGAGCTGGGCACCGGCAAGGTGCTGCGCGGCCTGCTGCGCACCATCGACGGCGCGGCCACGAGCTGGAACGTCGAGGACCCCGACAGCCTCGCCGCGACGCGCAGCGCGCTCGCCGGGGCAGGGAGGATCGCATGACTGGGGCCCAAGCGGAGGCGGTGGCGGCGGGGATTCGCGAGCTCGAGGGGCAGGTCGCGTTCGTGACCGGCGGTGCGACGGGCATCGGGCTCGCGGTGTCGCGCGCGCTCGCCGCTCGTGGCGCGGCGGTGGCGATCTTCGCGCGCAACCAGGCGCGGGCCGAGGAGGCAGCCGGAGCGATCCGAGCCTCTGGCGGCAAGGCGCAAGCCCATGTCGCCGACATCATCGATAGCGCCAGCGTGGACGCGGCGTTCGCGCAGGCACTCGAGCAGCTCGGGCGCGTGGACATCCTCGTCAACAACGCCGGGCTCACGCGCGACGGGCTGTTCGTGCGCATGAGCGACGCGCAGTGGAGCGAGGTGCTCGACACCAATCTCGGCGGTGCGTTCCGCTGCTCGCGCGCGGTGGCGCGCAGCATGATGAAGGCGCGTTATGGGCGCATCGTGAACATCTCGTCGGTGGTCGGGCTCATGGGCAACGCCGGCCAGGCGAACTACGCTGCCAGCAAGGCGGGACTGCTCGGCCTCACCAAGTCGCTCGCCCGCGAGCTGGCGTCGCGCTCGGTGACGGTGAACGCCGTGTGTCCAGGCTACATCGCCACCGAGATGACGGCGGCGCTGCCCGAGGCCGCTCAGACCGAACTCAAGGCCCGTATCCCGCTGGGCCGTCTCGGCACCCCCGAGGATGTCGCGGAGGTCATCGCGTTCCTCGCGTCTTCGCGAGCGGGATACGTCACCGGCCAGACCTGGACGGTGGACGGCGGCATGGTCATGGAGTGAATGCGGTACCACGAACCCCCCACACAGGAGGTGAATCGAACATGGCAGCTTTCGACGAAGCCAAGGTCAAGGAGATCATCGCCAAGGAGCTGGAAGTCGACCTCAAGCAACTCCAGCCCGAAGCCAAGTTCATCGAGGACCTCGGCGCGGACTCGCTCGACATCGTCGAGCTGGTGATGGCGCTCGAGGAGGAGTTCGGCCTCGACATCCCGGACGAGGATGCGGACAAGCTCAAGACGGTCGGGGACGCGATGAACTACCTGCAGCAGCACGCGGGCAAGTGACGTCCACCAACGTACGGGAGCGCGGGGGTCCCGCGCCGCCATCGCCAGCAGGCGATCCGGCCGGCGCGGGGGCACACCTCACGCCCCGTTTCACCCCAGGAGAGAGTGATCCGAGATGATCGGTGATCGCGCACGGGTGTTCGTGACCGGCATGGGAGTGATCTCCCCCGTCGGCAACGACATCGAGAGTTGCTGGCAGAGCTTGGTCGACGGCCGGTCCGGAGCAGGTCCCATCACGCGCTTCGACGCTTCCGATTACGAGACGCGGTTCGCGTGTGAGGTGAAGGACTTCTCGCTCGAGGGCATCCTCGACCGCAAGGACGCGAAGCGCATGGATCGCTTCGTCCAGTACGCGGTCGCGGCTTCGCACCAGGCGCTGCAGTCCGCCGGTCTGGCGGATGCACCAACCGACCCCGAGCGCATCGGCGTCATCATCGGCAGTGGCATCGGTGGTTTGGAGACCTTCGAGGAGCAGCACACGAATCTGCTCCAGAAGGGCCACCGGCGCGTGAGCCCGTTCTTCATCCCCATGATGATCTCGGACATGGCTGCGGGGCAGGTGTCGATCACGTTCGGCCTGAAGGGCCCGAACTTCGGCACGGTCTCGGCTTGCGCCTCGGGCGCCCATGCCATCGGCGAGGCGCTGCGTCTGCTGCGCGCCGGCGACGCCGACGTGATCCTCTGCGGGGGCGCCGAAGCCGTCATCCTGCCCATGGCGGTGGCGGGCTTCGGCAATATGCGGGCTCTCTCCACACGAAACGACGATCCCCAGCGCGCGAGCCGCCCGTTCGATTCCGGACGGGACGGCTTTGTCATCGGCGAAGGGGCCGGCATGCTCGTACTCGAGACGGAGGCCCACGCGCGTGCGCGTGGCGTCACGCCGATCTGCGAGCTGACCGGCTACGGAGCCTCGGGCGACGCGTACCACATGACCGCCCCGTGCGTGGACGGCGAAGGCGCAGCGCGTGCGATGAAGCGCGCGCTGGCAGACGCCGGCACTCCGGCGGACGAGGTGGGCTACATCAATGCCCATGGCACCTCGACGCCGGCCGGGGACCCCATCGAAGTGACTGCGGTGAAGGCGGTGTTCGCCTCGCATGCGCAGCGACTGTGGATGGGGTCCACCAAGTCCATGACCGGGCACCTGCTCGGCGCCGCCGGCGGCCTCGAGGCCGTGGTGTGCGCGCTGGTGCTCCAGCGGGGGATCGTCCCACCTACCATCAATCTCGAAACACCGGATCCCCAATGCGACCTCGATCTGATTCCGAACACGGCCCGGAAAGCGAAGTTCAAGGCCGTGATGTCGAACTCCTTTGGGTTCGGCGGCCACAACGTGTCCCTGCTGATGAGGGCCGTGTCGTAAGCGCCCGCAGCCGCCGTCGCGGCGGACGGGGGCGGCGCCGTTCGCGGCCAGAAGCCCCGGCGCCGGCTCCTCGCCGCTCGTTCTGGGGCTGGTTCCGTGCGCTGTTCGTCCCGAAGCGGAAGCGGGAGAGCTCGCGCGCGCATTCGCTCGGCGCGCAGGAAGCCAAGGTGCTGGCGGAGTTCTGCCGCCACTACAAGATCCCGTTCCGCGACCTTGGCCTGCTCAAGCTGGCACTCACCCACCGCTCGTACCTGAGCGTGACGGGGCAGGGCCCGCGCGAGTCGAACGAGCGCCTGGAGTTCCTCGGGGACTCCGTGCTGGGACTGGTCACCAGCGAGGCGTTGTACCGGCGTCACCCCGACGAGCACGAGGGTCAGCTTACCAAGACCAAGTCGCTGCTCGTCTCCAAGGCCATCCTGTCGCGGCGTGCGCTGCGCATGGGGCTCGGCCGGTTCGTGCTCATGAGCCACTCCGAGGTGGAGTCGGGCGGGCGGCAGCGCCTGTCCATCCTCGCGGACGCGTTCGAGTCGGTGATCGGCGCGGTCTACCTGGACCAGGGCTTCGAGACGGCGCGGACGTTCATCCACGACCACCTGCTCGCCGACTCGGACGCGATCACGTCCGACAAGCGCCATACGAACTACAAGAGCCACCTCCAGGAATACGTCCAGAATGCGTTCCGCACTCACCCCGTCTATCGCATCCGCAGCGAGTTCGGACCCGACCACTCCAAGCACTTCGTGGTCGAGGTCATGGTCGGCAAGCGCTCGCTGGGCGAAGGCCGCGGCCACAACAAGAAAGAGGCCGAGCAGGCGGCGGCGCGTGACGCGCTCGAGAAGGTCGAGAAGCTGCGTCTCAAAGTGCGCGAGGACGACGAGCGCGACGTGATCGCCGAGGAGGAAGTCCCACGCGCGCCGCGCCGCCACGGCCGCGATCGCGAGGACCGCGACACATCACGAGACGTGGTGGAAGAACGCGGGCCTCGGCGCGAGCGCGAGAGCCGGCGCGACCGCGACGCCAGGCGCGAGCGCGAGCGAGAGCAGGAGCAAGAGCCGCGTCACGCCGTCGCACCACCGGTCGAGCCGAGGCCGGTGGCCAAACGCCCCGACGCAGCGCCGGCGGTGCGTGACGAGGACGACGACCGCGATGAGGACGCCGAGTCGGGCCCACGCCGGCGCCGGAGCCGACGCGGCGGTCGCCGCCGTCATGGTCGCGGTGCCGAGGATGCCCGCGAGAGCTCGCCAGCGACCGCGGAGGATTCCGATCCTCGGCGTACCCCCGAGCCCGAGCCGATGGTGCGACACGCGGAAGAGCAGGTCTCCGCGCGCGGGGCCTCGATCGCGCCAGCCCCGGGGCTCGAGTGGGACGAGCCGGAGCCCGAACCGGCGGACGAATGGCCACCGGTCGCACCCGCAGTACAGGCGATTCCCGCCTCACCCGTGGCGGAGCCCTCGGCTTCGCGCCCGGTGTCGTTCGGACGGGGGCGGCGCCGTGGGTTTGCCCCGGCACCGGCCGTGCCGGTGGCGAATGCGCCGGGCCCCGTGGATGCGGACGCCGAACGGCTGCTGGATCCGTTCGACACGTCCGAGCCACGTGAGGTGGCCGAGATCGTGCCGGTCGTGGACGTGCAGCCTCCGGCCGAAGTGGTCGGCGAGGAGAGCGAAAAAGAACGCGACGCGCGCATCGAGGAGATGGAGCGCGCGCTCGAGAACTTTGGCCGGCGGCGCAGTCCGGACTACGGGCGCCGCGGTCGTCGGCGCTGATGCCGCGTTGCGCCGCGGGACGAGCCGGTCTCGCGGCGCATGATGCTACTGTGCGGACGATGCGTATCATCCTGTTGCTGTCCATCGTGCTGGTGACGTCCACGGCCGCCGCGGCAGAGCGTGCACCGCGACCTTCGCCGCAGCCCGCCGTCGACACGCTCAGCGGACGCTACGCCAGCGAGGAGTCGATCCGGCGCTACATGAGCGCGCGGCTCTTCGAGCAGTCCGGTCGGCTCACCGAGGCACTCGGTGAGTACTACCGAGCACTCGCGCTGGAGCCGCATTCGGTCGATCTGCTCGTGCGCATCAGCCACCTGTGCGCCCAACTCGGCGACCCGGCCCGCTCACTGGAGTTCGCCGAGCGCGCGCTCGCGCGCGACCCGGACGACTGGCGCGCGCTGTGGCTCAAGGGTGCCGCACTGTTCAGCTCCGGCCGGGCCACCGAGGCATTGCCGCCGTTGGAGCGCGCCTGCGAGCTGGACTCCACTCAGCTGGAAGTGCTGCGCACCACGGCGCGCGTCGCCGAGAGCCTGCAACGGCCCGACGCCGCCGAACGCGCATGGCGTCGGATCGTGTGGGTGGATGAGGAGGACGGCGAGGCGTGGTTCCAGATCGCGGCCGCCGAGGCGCGACGCGGCGACCTCAAGGCTGCCGAGGTCTCGCTCGCTCACTCCGCCGCGATGAACCCCGCCCGCCCGGGGCTGCTGTTCCTGAGCGGCTGGGTGAAGGAGAACCTCGGCCGCCCCGACGAGGCGATCGCGCTCTACCGGGAACACCTGAGCGTGCACGTGGACGATGTGGGCACGCGGCGACGATTGGTGGGGCTCTACATGCGCACCAATCGGTTCCCCGAGGCATACGAGGAGGCCAAGCGCGTCGCGCGCGCCGACCCGCGAGACCCCGAGGCACTTCAGGTTCTGGCCGACCTGGCGTTTCGCACCCACCACAACAGTGAGGGTGAGCGAGCGATCGAGCAGTTGCGCGCGCAGAATCCGGGCGACCCCGAGAACACAGCGCGCGCGATCGTCGTGCTGGCGCGCAACGACCGCGGGCGGGAGGCCGCGCGCATCGCCGACCGCTGGGCCGCCGACCACCCCGGCCACCCCGCGGGCACGGCGCTCGCGGTGCGCGCCTGGACCGCGGCGGGCCTGCCCGACTCGGCCGTGGCCCGTGCGCGGCGCGCGGTGGCGGCCGCGCCCGATTCCACCGAGCCGAGGCGGCTGCTGGCCCGCTCGCTCATGGAGGCGAAGCGCTTCGAGGAGGCGAGTCGCGAGTATGCGAAGCTCGTCGAGGAGTACCCGCGCGAGCCCGGGTTCCTTTTGGACCTGGGGGGCAGCCTCGAACGGGCGGGCGACGTGGACGGTGCGGTCGACGCCGGTCGGCGTGCGCTGCGCCTCTCACCCGACTGGCCGCCCGCGCTCAACTTCCTCGGCTACGTGCTCGCCGACCACAACCGCGAACTCAAGGAAGCACAGCGGCTGATCGAGCAGGCCATCGCGCGCGACCCGGACAACGGCGCCTACGTGGACTCGCACGGCTGGGTGCTGTACCGGCTCGGGAGGTACGCCGAGGCGCGCGTGAAGCTCGAGCGTGCCGTGCTGCTCACCGAGGGCGATGCGGTTGTTCGCGAGCATCTGGGTGATGTCTACCGCGAGCTGGGGCTCCCGGAGCTGGCGCGTGAGCAGTACAAGGTGGCGCAGGGGTTGAAGGCTGATAACGTGAAGCGGGTCGAGGAGAAGCTCCGCGCCATGCGCTGAACGACGGCCGCCTCGCCGGATCGGCCGCCTGACGACGGATTGTCTTGAGCCTGGCTGCCGCGACGGGGGACAATCAGCCACTCCGGCGCCGCTGCCAGCGGTCGGTCGAAACAACCGTAAGCTCTGCTTTCACATCACTTACGCCGTTTTCCCCGCCACCTCGGCGCAGGCCGGCCCTCACGTGGATGACGCCGCCGTGACATTCCCGGAACCGACTCGCCCCTTCGGTGTAACAGACAGTGAGTGAGGACCTGCTTGGCCCCTGACCGTGAACCCCTGCCGCCGATCGTGAGCCTGTCCGACGAGGACCTCATGGGTCGGGTCGCAGAGGACGACGAACGCGCCTTCACCGAGTTGGTGCGGCGGTTCCAGGGCAGGGTGGGCAACCTCATCAGCCGTGTCCTGAACGACCGGGAGAACACGGACGACCTCGCGCAGGAGGTGTTCGTGCGCGTGTTCGTCCACCGCCGCAACTACCGGCGGGGGTCGAAATTCTCCACCTGGGTGTTCACGATCGCCGCGAATCTCGCGAAGAACGAGATCCGGCGACGAGTGAGACGGCGGAACTGGTTCTCGTTGGATGCGCTCACCGAGGTGTTTTCGGACAGTCTGCCGCAGCTCGCCGACTCCAGGGAGAGTCGCGAAGCGGGGCTCGAGCGCGAACAGTTGCAGGGAGCCGTGGCGCGCGCCATCGCCACGGTGCCCGAGAAGTACCGGCTGGCGCTGGTGCTTCGCGACATCGAAGGGTTGGCGTACGAGGAGATCGCCGAGGTGCTGGGCCTTCCCGGCGGGACGGTGCGTTCGCGCATCAACCGGGCCCGCGGGATGCTGCAGCGCAAACTCCAACCGCTACTCCGAAAGCAGGATGCTCATGAACCGATGTGACCAGGCCCGGCGGCTGTTCGACGCCTACTGGGATGATGAGGTGACGCAGGCCGAGCGCGAGTGGCTCGAGGGCCACTTCACAGGCTGCGAAGGCTGCCAGCACCGCTACGAACAGTACGCCCGCACGCTCGAGACGGTGGGCGCTCTGCCGCGTGTCGAGGTGTCGCGCGACCTGTCCGAGCGCGCGCTCGCCGCCGCCCGCCGCGCGCAGGTCGCACCCGACCGTATCGCCGCCGAGCCGGCCACGCCCCGCTGGGTGCCGCTGACCGCCGCGGCCGCGCTTGTGGTGGTGGTCGCCGTGCTGCTGCTGCCCACGATCACGCCATGGGTGCTCGGCACGCGTGGCAGCGGCCTGCAGGCCGGGCGCCAGGTCGCGGAGCCGCCCGTCGCGCAGCCGCGCCTCGTGGCCACGGATGTCCCGGGGCAGGCCGGAGCGCGCTCGCAGGCGACGCTCGCGGACTCGCTGTTCGACCACTCCGCGGACGTGGAGTTCATCCTCGATCCCGTCGTCCTCCACCGCGGCCGCGCGCAGGCGGTCCCGAACCTGCCGAGCGGCGTGCAGGCCGAGCAGACGGTCATCTCCTTCTGAGGCACTCCATGCCGCATGACGTCCACGCCGCGCGCTCCGTCCCCGGACGGGGCGCGCGCGTGCGTCTGGCCGGCGTGCTCGTGGCAGCCGCGCTCACCGCGCTGGCGCCGGTGGCCGGACTGCCGTTCACCGCGCGTGCGCAGGGCACGCTTTCGGCCATCGAGGCGGATGTCGAGCGTATCGCTCGCCGCGCTCGCCCGTGCGTCGTCACCGTGATCGCGCAGCGCAGCACGAGCCGCCCCGGGCAGCCGCGCCGCCTGCACAGCCGCGTGGGCTCGGGCGTGGCGCTGTCGTCGGACGGCGTGATCACCACCGCCAGTGTGGTGCTGGGCGCGGAGCGCGTGCTGATCGTGACCGAGAATCATCTGCAGGCCGAGGCGCGCGTCGTGGGCATGGACCCGGTGCGAAACCTTGCCCTGCTGCGCCCCGAAGGACTCGAGCTGGCCTCGCTGCCGCTCGCCTCCAAGCCGGCGGCCAGCGGGGACTGGGCGATCGCGCTGGGCAACTCCTACGGTGGCGCGCCGACACAGTCGGTGGGTCACGTGGCCATGCGCTTTGCCGAGCCCGGCACGAGCCTGCTGCAGCTTTCCAACGAGGTGCACCCGGGCAACAGCGGCGGCGCGGCGCTCAACTCACGCGGCGAACTGCTCGGTCTGGTACAGGGCGAGCTGGGCGCACCGGCGGCGCCGGGGCAGCGCGAACGCGCGGAGCGACGCCCGGGTGGGATGAGCTTCGCGATCTCCGTCGAGGACATCATCCCGTTCCTGGACGGACTCGCAAAGCACGGTCGCGTGCGCCATGGCATGTTCGGTGTCTCGACGCGCGCGGCATTCGTGAAGAGCGCATCGGACCCGGGCGAACGCGTGCCGCTGGGCGCACTGGTCGAGGCCGTGCAGCCGCGCGGCCCCGCAGCGAAGCTGGGCCTGCGCAAGGGCGACCTCGTTGTGGCGTTCAACGGCGTCAAGGTGGAATACCCCGAGCAGCTCGCGCGCTGGGTCGCGGTGGCCGGCCCCGGAGCCGAGGTGAAGATCGTGTGGGTGCGAGACGAGATCGGACGCGAGGGCAGCGTGCGGCTGGACGAGGCGCCGAGTGCGATCCCGTCATGGATGAGCGTCGAGTCCGTGGTCACCTCTACTGCGGGAGCGGGCCTGTCGGGTGACGGTCGTGCGGCGCTCGCGCCGGGCGCACGCGCGCCTTCGCGCACTGTGCGCGAGCATCGAGGCCCCCCCGACAGCACCGGTCGCTGAGCGTCGCGCGCCCGCGCTGCTCGTGTATGCTGCGGCCGTGAGCCGCGACCTGATGCTGTCGTTCGCCGCAGTCCCCGCGAGTTCGCGGGTGCGCATCGCGCGTGGCTCGCTGGCGCGGCTCGGTGCATTCGCCCGCAGCACGCTCGCCGCGCGGCACGTGGTGCTGGTGACCGATGCTCGCGTGGGCCGGCTCTATGCCGCAACGGCGCTGCGCTCGCTGCGCCGGGCCGGATTTGCGGTGGATCAGGTCGAGTTGCCCGCGGGCGAAGCGTCCAAGCGGCCGGCCGTGCTCGAGGGCCTATGGGAGGCGTTCGCCACCCTTGGGCTTGCTCGCGATGGCGCGGTCGTCGCACTGGGCGGAGGCGTGGTCGGCGACCTCGCGGGATTCGCCGCGGCGACGTGGCTGCGCGGCGTGCCGTGGCTCGCGGTGCCCACGACGGTGTTAGCACAGGTGGACGCCAGTGTGGGCGGCAAGACCGCCGTGGACCTGCCCGCGGGCAAGAACCTCGTCGGGGCGTTTCACCAGCCCGCGGGCGTGCTCGCCGACCCGGACATGCTCGCCACGCTGACCGCCCGGCAGCGCCGCAACGGACTCGCCGAGGTGGTGAAGACCGGCTTCGCCGTGGACGCCTCGCTATGGCGCTGGCTCGAGCCCCGGCTCGGCGATCTGGACCGGGGCGAGCCTGTGGCACTGGCAGGGGCGGTGACGCGATCGGTCGCCGCCAAGGCCAGGGTGGTGCAGGCCGACGAGCGCGAGCTCGGGCGGCGTACGGCGCTAAACTTCGGTCACACGCTCGGGCACGCGATCGAGGCCGTGCTGGGCTACGAGCGGATGCTGCATGGCGAGGCGTTGGCGGTGGGGATGCGGGCGGCCGCATGGCTGTCGGTGCAGGTGGCGGGGCTCGCACCGGAGTCGCACGTGCGACTCGAGGCCGCACTCGACCACCTTCGACTGCCGGTCGGGATGCCGCCGCTTCGCACCGACCGGCTGCTGGCCGCCATGGGGCAGGACAAGAAACGCGCGAAGGGGTTGCTGCGCTGGGTGTTGACCTCCCGAATCGGCGATGCTAGCGTGCCGCGCGCTGTGGAGTCCCGACTCGTGCGTGCCGCGCTGGCCAGGGTGGGCGCGCGTACGTCGCGTGCCTGAGGGCGGACCCGATGCCACGCATCCTGATTTTGCACGGCCCGAACCTCCAGGCGCTCGGCACGCGAGAGCCGGGGATATACGGCCGCGTGTCACTGGACGAGGTGGAGACCCGCCTGCGTTCGCTCGCGAGTGAACTCGGCTGCGAAGTCGAGTTCCTACAGAGCGCGCACGAGGGTGTCCTCATCGACTCGCTTTACCAGGCGCGCGGCCGCTGTGACGGAGTGGTCTTCAACCCGGGCGGTCTCACGCACACGAGCGTCGCGCTGCGCGACGCGATCGCGAGCGCGGGTCTCCCGACGGTCGAGGTGCATTTGACGAACCCGCACACGCGCGAAGCGTTCCGCCACACCTCGTTGGTCGCCGGTGTTGCCGCCGGGTCCGTCTCGGGGTTCGGCGCCGACAGCTATCTGCTGGCCCTGCGCGGACTGGTTTCGCGACTGGAGGCCCATGGCCCGCTCGCGTGAAGCCAAGAAGGCCGCGAAGGTCGCCGTGAAGGCGGTTCCGCGTTTCGCGTCGGCTACCCGGCCCGTGAACTCCGACCACGCCGCCGCGGGCTTCGACTTGGTCGAACTTCGTCACCTGATCCGGCTGGTGCAGAAGACGGGCATCGGCGAGCTGGAGTTGAACTCGGGCGGCCGTTCGGTGCGCATCTCGGCAAGCCCTTCGGCAGGGGGTGCCTGGGTGTCGGCGCCCACGGCTGCGATTGCCGGTGGTGCCGCCCCGGTGGCCGTCGAGGCGAAGCCCCCCGCCGACCCCGACAGTCATCTCAAGGCCGTGACCTCTCCGATGGTGGGCACGTTCTACCGCTCGCCTGCGCCGGACGCGGACCCGTTCGTCGAGGTCGGCGACGTCATCGAGGTGGGCCAGACCGTCTGTATCATCGAAGCCATGAAGCTCATGAACGAGATCGAGGCCGAGACGAAGGGGCGGGTGGTGAAGCTCCTCGTCGAGAATGCGCAGCCGGTGGAGTTCGGGCAGAAGCTGTTCCTGGTGGAGCCGCTCTGACAGGGAAGTCCGACCGGGCCACGAGCCGCGCGGAGCGCCCGCGCAGCGCCACGGCCCCACGAGAGAGGGCGTCATGAACATCCGCACCGTGCTCGAGAAGATGATCGCCGCCCGTGCGAGCGACCTGCACCTCAAGGCAGGCACGCCGCCGGTCGTTCGCGTGGACGGCGTGCTGTACACACTCGATGAGCCGGCGCCGACCTCGCAAGAACTGCGCGAGGTCTACCAGCAGATGCTCAACGAGGAGCAGCGCGCTCACTTCGCCAGCCATCACGAGATCGACTTTGCGTTCGGCGTGTCGGGCCTGGCGCGCTTTCGCGCCAACATCTTCATGCAGCGCGGCACGCCCGCGCTGGCGCTGCGCCACGTGCCCGTCGAAGTGCCCACGCTCGAGGACCTCGGCCTGCCGCCGGTGATCCGCGACCTGGCGTTCTCGCCGCGCGGGCTCATCTTGGTGACCGGCCGCACCGGCTCGGGCAAATCCACATCGCTTGCCGCCATGGTGGACACGATCAATCGCACGACCACACGCAACATCATCACGGTCGAGGATCCGATCGAGTTCCTGCACCGCGACCGGCTGTCGTTCATCCATCAGCGCGAAGTGGGCCTCGACACGGCGTCGTTCCAGGATGGCCTGCGCTACGTGCTGCGCCAGGATCCCGACATCATCCTGGTGGGCGAGATTCGCAATCTCGAGACCATGTCCACCGCGCTCATGGCGGCCGACACGGGCCACTTGGTCATGAGCACGCTGCACACCACCGACGTCGTGCAGAGCATCCAGCGCATCATCTCGTTCTATCCGCCGCACCAGCACGACGAGATCCGCATGGGTCTCGCGGCCAACCTGCGCGCAGTCGTGTCACAGCGCCTGATCCCGCGGCGCGACGGTGCGGGCCGCATTCCGGCGGTCGAGGTCATGATCACCACGCCGACCGTGCGCGAGTACATCCTCGACCAGGACAAGATCCCGCTGTTGCACACTTTGGTGTCCGAGGGCGTGACCCAGTACGG
>CAZADU010000191.1:0-1633 GCA_964483945.1 uncultured bacterium | reverse complement strand
GCAGCGAGCCGCGCTTGCCGCGGCTCGCCAACGCACATGTGACGGTGAAGGAGTGGGGCGACGGCGTGGTTTTCCTGCACCGCATCGCGGAGGGTCCGGCCGACCGAAGTTATGGCATCCACGTCGCACAGCTCGCCGGGCTGCCGGCGAGTGTCATCGAACGGGCGAAGGTCGTGCTTGCCGAACTCGAGAGTGAGCGCACCGTGGAGGAACTGGAGCGCCGCCCTGTGCGCGCGCGGAAGGACGCGCCGCCCGCCCCGATGCCGCTATTCGAGGCGGCGGTGAGCGCGGAACACTCGCTCTTGGGCGAGCTGCGCTCGCTCTCGCCGGATGCGATGACACCGTTCGAGGCGCTGCAACGTCTCGCGGACTGGAAGAAGCGCTTCGGGGCCTGACAGCCCCTGCCAGAATCTAGCGATTCGGGCGCCGCGTTCGTCGCGTGGTGCGGCTCGGCAGGTGGGTGGCGGGCTCGTGCCCCGCGGCGCGTGATTCGCCGATCTGGAGCAGAGCCGCGAGCGGGACCTGGCCGTTCTTCTTCGCGGGCTTCCCGCTCTTCAACACGCGCCACGCCACCAGACGCTTCCAGCTCGACGGGCGGCGCACCTGCAGCCACGCCTCGAGTTCCCCAGCGTCCCTGAACCACGCCACATTGTCGGCGAGCGGCAGGCGCCGCTCGCACACACGCGGATCGTACTCGCGGCACAGGATCGGGTGATTGCCGTGGATCTTGCAGCGGCCCTCGTCGCTGAGCTGTTCACAGCGCGTCTCGATGTGCAGGAACCAGCGCTCGGGCCGCTCGACATAGACTTCGAGGTTGCGGTGATGAAGTACCCAGATCCACTGGTCGTACTCCCACGGCGAGCGCGGTGTGTCCACCTCGATGCTCACCGTCTCGCAACAGCGCGTGCACCCGGAACACAGGTCGGCGTTCTCCGCTGCGGGCAGCTGCAGCGCGTCGCGCGTGTCCTCGGCGGCGGGGGCCGTATCGGCAGGGCGCTTGCGACTCACGAGCTCGGGCGACCGCGGGCACCGTCCAGCACGCCCTCCAATACCTCGAGACAGTTCTCGTAGCGGCCGAACGACGGCATCAGGTAAACGCCGTTGGCGAGATCGCGCGCCTCGGCCAGCAATTCGCGGGCGAGTGCCACGCCCACCTTCTGGCCTTCGTTGCCGGCGTCGTGCATGCGCTGACGGATCCAATCCGGGACCTGGATGCCGGGCACCTCGTTGTGCAGGAACTCGGCATGACGAAACGACTGCAGCGGCAGGATGCCGATCAGCAGCGGCACCGGCGGCATGCCGCCGAGCTGGTCGAGGAACCGGGTCCATGTATCGAGTGTGTAGACGGGCTGCGTCATGACGAATTGCACGCCGGCCTCGAGCTTGCGGCGGAAGCGGTCCAGTTCGGCGGGCAGATCTTCGGCAGTGGGGTTCACACCGCAGCCGACGCCAAAGGCCGTGCGCCCGCCGATGGACGAGCCCGCCTGGTCCGTGCCCTCGTTCAGCTGGCGGACGATCTTGATGAGTCCCACCGAGTCGGTATCGTAGACCGCTGTCATGTTGGGGTAGTCGCCCAGGCTCGGCGGGTCTCCGGTCAGGCACAGGATGTTGCGCAGCCCCAGTGCGTGCGCGC
>CAZADU010000190.1:0-1608 GCA_964483945.1 uncultured bacterium | reverse complement strand
AGTGGTGGAAGGAGGAGCGCCATGGCGTCTTCCTCGACTACAACCAGAACGCCAAGGACCGCACCGTGGCCTCCGCGTACTCGGTCCGCCCGACGCGCGACGCGCGTGTCTCGATGCCGCTCGACTGGGACGAGATGGCAGACGTCGAGCCTGCCGACTTCACCCTCGCGACCGTGCCCGCCCTCGTCGCGGAACGGGGCGACCGGAGCGCGGGCATCGCTGGAGCCACTGAACCGACCCGGCCCCGGGGCGCCGATGGGTCGGGGACAGGAGGCGAATCAACCGGCATGCGCCGCTTCGATGGTTGCACTCGCGGCGGCTCGCCGGGCTGCTTGGCGTAGTTCGGCGGCCAGGGCGCGTCACCGAGACCGCCGGCCTCGTCGCGCGCCGAGAGTTCCAGCAGTCTCTCGAGCGAGCCGGTCGCCTCGTCGATCCCGGCGCCAACGTCGCCCAGGCGGGCGTATCGGTTCGGCATGGTCAGGACCGTGAAGTCGGACAGTTCGGCATCGGGCACATCGGACCAGTCGAGCGGTGCTGAGACGCGTGCGTCGGGGACCGGGCGCACCGAATACGCGGACGCCACCGTGCGGTCCTTGGCGTTCTGGTTGTAGTCGATGAAGACGCCATGGCGCTCCTCCTTCCACCACTTGCTGGTGGCCAGTGTCGGTGCCCGACGCTCAACTTCTCGAGCGAGGGCGAGCGCCGCCCGGCGCACCTCCCCGAATGACCAGCGGCGCTCGATCCGCGCGTAGACGTGAATCCCGCGCGATCCCGACGTCTTCGGCCACCCGCTCAGGCCGTGGTCGGCCAGGACGTCACGGACCACCAGCGCAACCTCGCGTACTGCACTCCATGGCACGCCCGGGCCAGGGTCGAGGTCGACACGAAGCTCATCCGGGTGTTCGAGATCGCCGTCTCGGACCGGATGCGGATTGAGGTCGATGCAGCCAAGGTTGGCGACCCAGGCCAGCGCCGGGGCGTTGCTCACCACCACCTCATCGGCCGTTCGACCGGACGGGAATGAGCGTTCGACGGTGCGCACGAACGACGGCAGCGACGTAGGCGCGCGCTTCTGGAAGAAGAAGTCCCCGGCGGCACCGTTCGGGAACCGCTTGAGCGCCATCGGGCGATCCATCACGCCGCGCAGTGCACCGTCGGCGACCGCCAGGTAGTAGCGGACGAGGTCGAGCTTGGTCAGGCCGATCTGCGGGAAGAAGATCTTCGACGGGTTGGTGACCGTCACCTCGCGACCGGCGACGTCAAGCGTGACCGATTCGTCAGGCGGCATGCCGAAAGGGTAGCCTCTTCCGCATGCTGGATCGGTGGGAGCACCTGCGGGCGACGTTCGTGCGGTGGACGGATGCCCGACGCGCCACGCGGATCACGCGGCGTGCCATCGCGGGCTTCGCGCAGCACGAAGCGCTTCAATACGCCGGCAGCATGGCCTACTTCGCGATGCTGTCGCTCTTCCAGGTAGTGGTGCTCGGGGTGCTCGCCTTCTCTCTCCTTCTCGGCGAGGGCGAGGCGCGCGACTTCATCGTTGGACGGCTCGACGCAGCAGCACCCCTGCAACCGGGCACGGTGGGCCAGATCGTGGATAGCATCCTC
>CAZADU010000189.1:0-1641 GCA_964483945.1 uncultured bacterium | reverse complement strand
GCCTCGCTGGCCGAACGCCTGCGCGCCGGCGCTCTGCCCGTGGACGAAGCGCTCGACGTGGCGCGCCAGATCGCCACCGCGCTCGAGGCCGCGCATGAAGGCGGCGTGGTGCACCGCGACCTGAAGCCCGGCAATGTCATGCTCACGCCCGCGGGCGTGGCCAAGGTGCTGGACTTCGGCCTGGCCAAGGGCGTTGCGGGCTCGGCCAGCGACACTGGCCTGTCGCTGTCGCCGACACTCACCTATGCCACTGCTGCGAGCGGCGTGATCCTCGGCACCGCGGCTTACATGAGCCCCGAGCAGGCGCGCGGCAAACCGGTGGACCGGCGCACGGACATCTGGGCGTTCGGCTGCGTGCTCTTCGAGTGCCTGACCGGCCGCCAGGCGTTCGAGGGCGAGACCGTTTCGGACCTGATCGCCTCGATTCTCAGGGGCGAGATCGAGTGGGCCGCTCTGCCGGCCGAAACACCGCCGCGCGTGCGCGAACTGATGCGCCGCTGCCTGGAACGCGACGCGCGCCAGCGCCTGCGCGACATCGGCGAGGCTCGCCTGGTGCTGGAACAGCCGCACGCGGGGGGAACAGCCGCGGCGGCCGCGACCACCGCGCCCGCACGCGCCGGACTGCCCACCACCATGGTGCTGGGCGGCGCCATCGCCCTGGCGGCGCTGGCGGCTGCGCTCGCGTGGGGGCTCAAACCCGCGCCGCAACGTTCCAGCACCTGGGCCGAACTCGTCCCCCCGGCTGGGATGAGGTTCGTCGCGGCTTCGGCGGGTCACGAGGCCCTCTCGCGTGACGGCCGGTGGTTCGCCACGGTCGTGGCGGACACCGGCGGGACGCGACGGCTGATGGTGCGCGACCTCGAGACCGGCGGGGTTCGGCTGCTCACTGGTACCGAGGAAGCCAGCTACCCGTTCTGGTCACCCGACTCGCGCAGCCTGGGGTTCTTCGTGCCGGGCAAGCTCATGCGGCTCGACCTCGAGGGCGGGGCCGTGGTGATGCTGGCCCCCGTGCCGGAGGGACGCGGGGGCGACTGGAACCACGACCAGGTCATCGTGTTCGCGCCCACTTCCAGAGGTGGCCTCAGCGTCGTGTCGGCCAACGGGGGAGAGGTGCGCGTCCTGGTGCCGGATACGCTTCGCCAGGGCTACCGGTTCCCGCACTTCCTACCGGATGGCCGCCGGTTCGTGGTCGGCAGGTTCGACTCGACGAACAGCATCGTGCTGGAGGTGTGCTCGTTGGAGGGTGGCCCACCCCAGCCGCTGCAGATGGCCAAGAACGTCATGGCCAACACGTACTTCTCGGACGGGTACCTTTTCTACAGCGAGGACTACGTCCTGCGGGCACGGCCCTTCGATCCGGCCCGTGCGCGATTCACGGGTGACGCGATCACGGTGTCCACCCCGGTGAGCATGAACGGATTGCGGGGCCGCGCCAGCATCACCGCGGGCGGGGGCGGGACCCTCGTGTTCCGCGCGGGCCGCATGGAAAGCCGGGACCAGGTGGTGATGAGGGACCGATCGGGTCGAGTGATGCGACGCATTGATGCGAAGACCGTGCTGGAGGACCTGGATCTCTCACCCGACGGCAACCGGCTCTTGTGGACCCAGGGCTCCGACGCTGCCATGAACCGGGATGTCTGG
>CAZADU010000188.1:0-2954 GCA_964483945.1 uncultured bacterium | reverse complement strand
CGGCGTCAGGTCGGTGGCGAGCCAGCGGCTGCCCACGATGTCGAACCCGCCGAGCATGAGCATGGGGCGGAAGTTGGTCGTGGCCGTGCGCTCGTCGGTGCGCAGGCCCTCGACCCAGATGCGCACGTGCTGCGCGATGGTCAGGTCGGGGAACCCGAACCGCACCCGCAAACTGTCGGTGAGCGGGATGCGGTAGCGCCGCCAGCCGTTACGCGTGCTGTCCACCATCGGCTCGCCGGGAAAATCGCGCAGCACGTCGGTCACGAGGTAAGGGCTGTCCTGCGCACCGAGGTCGATCGTGTATTGGAAGTACGCCTCGGTGGTGTCTGGATTCTCATTGAGGTTCATGTCCTCGGTGTCGGGGATGGGGAACGCGTCCTTGCTGCGCTCGCTGCCATTCGTCGCCACATAGCGGCGCGGGTCCATGGCCGAGGTGAAGTCCTCGATGATGGTCGCCCAGTTGTCACCTTCGGGGTCGGAACTGCTGGCGGTGACCAGATCCGCCAGTCCCAGCGAACCGGCATTGAACGCGGCCTGCTCGCCGCCGTTCTCCAGCCCGTCGATGCCCGTGTCCTCGGAGGTGCTGCCGATGACGGTGAGTTGATTATCGCGCGGGCGCTGGTCCTCGGTGTCGATGCGCCCGTTGGGCAGCCGGTTCGGCGCGCGCATCTGGTCCTCGCTGACGCGGCCGAGGTCGATGTGCAGCTTCACACTCGGCACCAGCACGAGATCATGCCGGCTCCCTTGGATGCCGCCACCAGCGACTACGGTCTTCCCGCGCACGCGCGGCGTGCGCAGATTGGGGTCGTGGTGGTCGTTCCAGTCGTTCACCCACAGCTCGATGAACTGGGAGCGAGACAGGTCGATGCCGACGTTGTCGAGGTTGTACGTGAGCCCGGCCCACAGGGAGTCGCCCGGCGCGTAGCCCGGCGTCAGCAGCGGGTCCGGCGTGCGCGGAATCGAGATCGCGAGAACATTGCGCACATTCTGCGCCCCCTGCGCGTCGGAGAGCTTGGGTCGCAGATCGCGCTCGCGGATCAGCTCCTCGTCGGACGTGTTTCCTTGCGTGTTCACCGGCACAAACCAGTGCACCTCGGCGTTTGACTGGCGCGGCAGCGTGACGAACGACTTCGTCGTGAGCGCGCTGCCGTTCACGACGCTCAGCGCGCGGCGCGGCACGCTCGACCAGCGCCAGCGGTCCGGGGTGAGCGACAGCGAGACGGCGTCGCGCACACCCTCCATGTCGTCCACGAACACCTCGTTGCGCGTGTTCGGGTTCGGGAACGACATGCCGACTTCTGCCTGCACGTTCAGTTCGGACGGCGTCGTGGTCCGCACGCCGGGCAGGTTGTCGATGAGCCTCGTCAAGAAGAACGGCTTGAGCCGCCATTCGCCGTTCAGGTCGGTGATCCAGGTCTGTGAGGGCTCCTCGCCGAGGCGCGGGCGCAAGTCCTGCGCTCCCTTGCTCTCGTACAGGAACGCGCCGCCCAGGCTGCGGTCGCGGCCCTCAAGCCGGAACGCGCTGCCGATGAGGGTCTTGCTCGCCTGCGCGAACAGCGGGGCGTAAGAGTAGTCCACCGAGAGCACGTCGGCCGGGCCGAGCTGGCGCTTGAGCGTGAGGCGGCCGAGGTCGTAGTCCACCGAGTAGTCACGGTCGCGCACCCATCGCTCGCCGTTCACGACAACCGCCTCGGAGTTGTCGAGGATGTTGCCGCGGCCCAGCGTGATGTCATTGCCGCCGGTGCGGGCGGCGGCGAACTCGGCCACGAAGTACCACTGGGCGTCGTTCGTGCGCGGATTGTAGCTGTCGTAGACCTTGGCATTCGGCGTGTTGAGCTGGTCGCTCGGGGCGTCCATGCGGTTGCGGCGATTGAGCCGGCTGTCGATGAATTGGTCGAACGGCCGCGATACGGCGCCGGTGAGCCGTGGTGCGAAGGGACGCGGGTCGGGCAGGAACAGAGTGCCGTTCGTGTAGTCCACCCAACCCCGCGTCTGCGAGTTGAACCCGAGCTTGTCCACGACGCCGTCGAATCCACGGCGCGCCTGCTCCGTCTGTTCGTCCCAGCCGTCCAGCCCGACGGATTCGATGAACGGGATGCCCCCGACATCGGAGATCGGCGGCTCCTCCTGTCCCACCTGCAACGACAGCTTGAAGCTCTTGGGGTCGATGCCGAAGCCGCCCAGGTAGTAGATGTTCTTGAGTTCCAGCTCGCGCACCGGCGCGAACACGGCGGTGCTGTCGAAGTTCGTGCCGTCGGATGTGGGCGTCTGCTCGTTGCGCGACACCCGCAACAGCTTCATGACGATGGCACCCGAATCCGCACCCGGCGAATCGATGATGCGCCCGCCCACGTCGACCGGCGAGCCGAGCTGATGCCCCGCGCCGATCACTGGCGTGGCCCGATACGTCACGGCGAGCGTCATGTTGCTCTGCACCGGGATCGGCTGGCGCAGGCGGATGACCTTGAACAGCGTGTCATTGAACGCGTACAGGTTGTTGAGGACCTCGAATTCCTTGTCGGCACCGGCGTTCAGGATCTTGAAACTGCCACGCACGACCGCCGTGTCGGACACCACGGGCAGCGGGATCGCCATGACCTTGTCCGGATCCATGTACGCCAGGCCCGCCTTGGTCTCGCCCAGGTCGTTGCTCGCGATGCCGTCGTCGAGGTACAGGCGGATCGAGCCTTCGTCGATGTCGAAGACCGAACCGAACGCGGGGTCATAGAGCAGGAAGTACTGCCCCTTCACCCAGTCCAGATCGCTGAACTTGAAGGTGCTGCGTGAGCCGCCGCCGGTGTACACAGCGCGCTCGCTGCGTCCCTCCTGCTTGCTGGCGAGCGCGGTCACGTCGAGTGCGCCAACGCGCGCAGCCATCTTGACGCCGAACAGGCCCTCGTTCTTGCCGCTGTAAGAGACGTACTGCGTGCCGGGCAGCGTCAGGCTGGTGTTGC
>CAZADU010000187.1:0-1550 GCA_964483945.1 uncultured bacterium | reverse complement strand
AGACTCACCGAGCCGAGCGGCGTGGCGCCATCGAAGAACGTCACCGAGCCGTCGGCCGTGCCCGCGCCCGGGGCCACCACCGCCAGTGTCGCCGTGAGCGTCACCGATTGCCCGAATGTGCTCGGGTTCGGTACCGCGGCCAGCGTCGTCGTCGTGCTTGCCGGGTTCACCACCTGTGTGACCACCGAGGACGTGCTGCCCGTATAAGTGGCGTCTCCCGCGTAGGCGGCGGTGAGCGAACGCGAGCCGGTGCCGAGCGAGGCGACCGCCAGCCCCGCCGCGCCACCCGAGAGACTCGCCGTGCCAAGCGGAGTAGCGCCGTCGAAGAACGTCACGGAGCCCGTGGCCCCGGCCGGGGAAACCGTGGCCGTGAGCGTGACCGACTGGCCGAATACGCTCGGGTTCGGCGTGGCGGCGAGCATCGTCGTGCTGGCCGCGGACAGCACGTCCTGCGTCAGCGCCGCCGACGTGCTTCCCGAGCGGCCGGCGTCGCCCGCGTAGACCGCCGTGAGCGAGTGTGATCCGACAATCAGCGACGTCACGCTGACGGCCGCGGTGCCGCCCGAGAGGCTCGCCGATCCGACCGGTGTCGCGCCATCGTAGAACGTCACCGTGCCCGACGCGGGGCCCAAACCCGGCGCTACGACCTCCACCGTCGCGGTGAGCGTGACGGGCTGGCCGAAGAAGCTCGGGCTGGGCGTGCTCCCGAGCGCCGTTGTCGTGGACGCCGCGACCACCACCTGCGCTACGAGGGACGAGGTGCTGCCGACGTACGTGCCATCGCCGGCGTAGACCGCCGTGAGCGGGTGCGAACCCAGCGCGAACGACGACACGTTCACCGCCGCTGTCCCGCCCGCCAGACTCGCGGAGCCGACCGCCGTCGCGCCGTCATAGAACGTCACCGCGCCCGAGGCGGCCGCCGGCGATACCGTGGCCGTGAGCGTGACGGACTCGCCGAACACGCCGGGATTCGGTGCCGTCGCAAGCGCGGTCGTGCTTGCGGCCTGGCTCACCAGTTGCGTGACCGACGCCGAGGTGCTGGCGGTGAACTCGGGGCTGCCTGCCAACGTTGCGGTAAGCGAGTGCGAGCCCACCGCGAGCGACGAGACGCTGATCGCAGCGCTGCCGCCCGCGAGCGGCGCGCTGCCGAGCGATGTCGCCCCGTCGAAGAACGTCACGCTGCCGCCCGCCGTCCCGGCACCCGGGGCGTTCACCGCCACCGTCGCCGTGAGCGTCACCGACTGCCCGAACGTGCTCGGGTTCGGTACCGCCGCCAGCGTCGTCGTCGTGGCCGCCGCGTTCACCACCTGCGTCACCACCGCCGACGTGCTGCCGCTGAAGCTGCCGCTCCCGCCGTAGACCACCGTGAGCGGATGCGAAGCGGCCGCGAGCGACGACAGGCTGATCGCGGCGCTCCCGCCCGCGAGCGTCGCGCTGCCGAGCGACGTCGCGCCGTCGAAGAACGTCACAGACCCTCCCGCCGTACCCGCGCCGGGCGCGACCACCGCCACCGTCGCGGTGAGCGTCACCGACTGCCCGAACGTGCTCGG
>CAZADU010000186.1:0-6004 GCA_964483945.1 uncultured bacterium | reverse complement strand
GGGCCGGGCTGGTCGAGTGCTACGTCGCCGCACTGCCGTTCTTCCGCAACACGCTCGCATCCGACGTGGTCTACAGTGCCGCGCTGTTCGGCGGCCACGCGCTGCTGACGCGCCTGTTCACTCGCCCGCGCGGTGAGGCCGCCCGCGCCTGAGCCTGCAGCATCTCCGCACGCCCCGGTGGCTCGTGCCGCCGGGGCGTCGCGATTCGGGGGGTGGTGTGCGTGAGCGTGAGCGAGTCCGCCGCGAGGCGTGACGCCTCGAGCAGCAGCGCCCGCGTCTCGGGCGAGAACCAGTCCACTTCACCGGGCTGGGAGACGAGCACACGGCCATCCGCGTCGATCAACCATGTGTAGGGAATGCTCGGGCAGGGGAGCGCCGCCTGGAGCTGACGGTGGTGGTCCAGCAGCACGGGCACGCGAAGCTTGAGCCGTGCCACGAAGCGGGCCACCGAGGGGAACGGGTCGAAGCACACGACCGCGACACGCGGGGCTCCGGCCGGCAGCGAGCGCAGCAGCGAGTCCAGCTCCAGTGCCTGCGCGCGACCGTGCCGTTCCCACGGCGCCCAGTAGTGCACAAGCCACGGACCCTCGCCCGAGGCGATGCGCGTCACGCCCACCGGCACTTGCGGCAGTGCGGCGTCAAACACTCGCGGCTGGCTCGCGGGCGCGCGCCCGAGAGGCCGCGGCCGTTCGCCGGGCCGCGACACGGTGAACAACTCCGCACGCCAGAACACGAGTCCCAGCGCTCCGAGTGCCAGCAGCAGCGCGGCGAGACGGAGCCTCATGGGCGGGGAACGGGCGAGTCGCGGCCGGGCAGGGTCACGCTGGGCAGTCTACACGCTGGCATCCACCTGACCCGGCGGACGTGGGGGGGGAGCCCAAGCGCCCGGCGCACTCGCCGCTACGAAGCTCGGCGCAACGGTCCCGAGGGTGTGTCGCGAGGATTCGCCCGCTGCTTGCCGCTGCTGGCGCCGCCCAGCTCGCGCACCGGTCGGTCGGCCGCGCTTCGCTTGGCCGCGTTGCCGCACTTGGGGCAGAACGTCCAGGCCTCTTCCATGCGGCGGCTGCAACCGGAGCAGTGCTCGCCGATGTAGTGGCCGCAGCCGTGGCAGTACTCGAAATCCGAGGAGACCACCGTGTTGCAGGAGTTGCAGAGCTTCACGCCCTGCTCGGGCAGGTAGACCACGCGCATCACTTCATCCAGCGTGGTCACACCCGTCACCGCCTTCTCGAGTCCGTCCTCGCCGATGGGGCGCATGCCGCCCTGCACTGCGAGACTGCGCACCTCGCCCTCGGCGATGCCACGCACCATGTGCGAGCGCATGGCGTCCGAGACCTCGAGCACCTCATAGATGCCGGTGCGGCCCGCGTAGCCCGTCTGGCGGCAGGCCGGGCAGCCGGCACCGCGGTAGAGCTTGACCTGCGGGTCCGAGCCGAGGGTTCCGCCGAGGCGGCTCAGCATGGAAGCGTCGATCTCGTGCTCGTCCTTGCAGCGCGAGCAGATCACGCGCACGAGCCGCATGCTGACCACGCCGATCAGCGAGCTGGCCACCATGTAAGGCTCGAGCCCGAGGTCCACGAGCCGTGTGACGGCGCCCGCGGCGTCGTTCGTGTGCACGGTGCTCAGCACGAGGTGGCCGGTCACCGAAGCGCGGAACGCGATCTGCGCGGTCTCACGGTCACGGATCTCGCCGATCATGATGACGTCCGGATCCTGGCGCAGGATGGAACGCAGTGCGACGGTGAACGTCTTCTTGGCCTTCTCGTCCACCTGTACCTGATTCAGGCCAGGCAGCTGAATCTCGACCGGGTCCTCGACCGTGGTGATGTTGCGCGTCACGTCACGCAGCTGCTGCAGCGCGGCGTAAAGCAGCGTGGTCTTGCCTGAACCGGTCGGGCCGGTCACCAGCACGATGCCCTGAGGCCGCTCGAGGAACGAGTAGACGCGGCGCAGATCGCGCTCGGCCATGCCAAGCTGGTTCAGCGTGACGTTGCGGCGCTTGGTGTCCACCACGCGCATCACGACCTTCTCGCCGTTCGTCATGGGCAACGTCGAGACGCGCAGGTCGATGCGGCGTCCGCCGACCTCGGCCACGAGGCGCCCGTCCTGCGGCATGCGCTTCTCGGCGATGTCGAGGTTGGAGAGCACCTTGAGACGGGAGACGATCGCACCCTGCGTCCACTTGGGCAGGCGCTGCTCCTCGCGCAACAACCCGTCCACGCGGAAGCGCACGACCAGTTCGTTGCTCTGCGGTTCGATGTGGATGTCGCTCGCGCCCTCTTCGACCGCTCGGTGCAGCAGCCAGTTTGCGAGCCGCACGATGGGGCGGCCCTCGGCCTCTCGCATCAGTTCGTCGAGGGCCTGGCGCTCCTCACTCTCGGCGACAGCACTGACCACGACGTCGTTCTCGCTCTGGATGATGCTCTGCACCACCTCGTTCATGGACGAGTCGAGGTGGTAATAGCGGTCGATCGCCTCGGCCAGCTGCGTGGGCGAAGCGAGCACGGGCTGGATGAACATCCCGGCGTGGAAGCGCAGGTCCTCCAGCGCTGCCACATTGAGCGGATCAGCCATGGCCACGACGAGTGTCTTGCGGCCTTCGATCTCGAGCGGCAGCGCGAGGTACTTGCGCGCTATGTCCTCTTTGACCTTGGCCAATGCTTGTTCGTCCGCGGGCGTGTTGTCGAGGTCGACGAGCGGCAGGCCGAGCTGGCGCTGGAGCAGGTTCATGAGCTGCTCCTCGCGGAGGAAGCCCATCTTGATGAGCACCGCGCCGAGCATGTGCCCGGTCGACCGCTGTTCGACGATCGCAGCGTCGAGATGCTGCTGCTGCAGGAGCTTCGCCTCGAGCAACATCTCACCGAGTCGCTTGTGGGGGCTGGCCATGGGGGGGCTCCGGTCCGTGGATGGGTATCTGCGACCGAGTTATCGGCGGCTGGAGCCGCTCGGTTGAGCGGGATGTGCTTCGCTGGCCGATGCGGTTCCGGCGACACACGCTCGCGCCACGACGCCCTGACGAATGGGCGCGCGCGGCTGGCTGCCTCCTTGGCCGCGTGCTAGCGTCGCGCCATGGACTCCGACCCCCTGTCTGGAGGCGCTCCGGCGCACCCCCTGCCCGCCGAGGGCGCCCTGCCGCGTATCTCCGTCCAGTCGTTGATCGGCCCGGACGGGATTGCCGGCCCCGAGCGCTTCCAGGACCTGTTGCGCGCCGCCACCCGCCAATGCCGGCGCCTCGTGGACTGCGAGGCTGTGCGCATCTGGGTCTCCCGCAGCGGCGGCCGCCGCCTGGTGGCGCGCGAATTCCCCGAAGAGGGAGGGACTTCGCGCGAACTTCGCGTTGGCCGCGGCGAGGGACTGGCCGGCTGGGTGATGCTCGAGGGGCAGGCGCTGCGATTGTCCCCGAACGACCCGCGACCGCCGGGGCTGGTCGGCGAGCACGACCCGCACGGCACCGCGCTGGTGCTGCCGCTGTTCCGCCGCGGTGAGCCGTTCGGCGCCATCGAATGCCTCGGCAAGCGCGGCGGCGTGTTCACGGCTGCCGATTTCGATCGGCTCGAAGTGGCCGCCGAGGGAGTGGCGTTCGCGCTCGACTACGCGCTCCTGTCGCAGGAGATCGAACGGCGCGCGCTCGAGAAGGACGTCCTGCTCGACATCGCGCGCGTACTGTCCAAGCCGTTCGAGCTGGAGGAAGTGGTCGAGACCATCTTCGTCGCGCTGCGCCAGGTCATCGACTACGACGCGGCCGCCATCTACCTGGTCACGCGCGGTACGGCTGCGCTCGAGATGGTGTCCGAGGTGGGTTACCCGGAGGGTAGCGAGTCCGCGTTCGATCTCCAGATCGGTCAGGGCATCGTCGGCTCGGTCGCCAAGTCGGGCGAGCCCGTGATCGTGCCCGACGTGCGCCGCGACACGCGCTATGTGGCGGCGCGGCTCAGCACGCGCAGCGAGCTGGCGACCCCGCTGCTGGTCGAGGGGCGGGTCGTGGGAGTCTTCAACCTCGAAAGTGATCACGAAGACGCGTACCACGAGGGGCACCTCGAGCTGCTGATGGCCTTCGCCGCGCAGGCCGCACTGGCAGTGGAACGCGCACGGACCGCGCACGATCGCGTCGAGAGGCGCCGGCTCGAGAAGGAGCTGGCGATCGCACGCGATATCCAGCGTTCGTTCCTGCCGGCGGAGGCACCGCGCATTCCCGGGTTCGATCTCGCCGGCACGTCCATCTCGCACGACCAGGTGGGCGGTGACTACTACGACTTCATCACCGTGTCCGACACGCGCCTGGGACTGGCCATCGCCGACGTGAGCGGCAAGGGCATTCCGGCGGCATTGCTCATGGCGGGGTTCCGCATGAGCCTGCTCGCCGAGATCCGCAATGAGTTCGCGATCCGGGCGGTCATGCGCAAGGTGAACCTGTTGTTGCACGAGAGCACCGAGCGCGACCGGTTCGTGACCGCGTTTTACGCGCTGCTCGATTGGCGCAACGGTGTGCTGACCTTTGCCAATGCCGGGCACAACCCGCCGCTGCTGTTGCGCGCCGACGGCACCACCGACTCGCTCATCGAGGGCGGCGTCGCCCTGGGCGTTTTGGAGGACGCGCGCTACGAGGAACGGCCGCTGGCGATCGGCCATGGCGACATCCTCGTCATGTACACCGACGGCGTGTCCGAGGCCGAAGACGAACACAACGAACAGTTCGGGCCCGAGCGCATCGAACAGGTCGTGCGGGCCAACCCGGGCCACACCGCGCGCGAGTTGACCCAGGGCATCGTGGCGGCGGTGCTGGACTGGGCGGGCGAGAAGGGACCGGGCGACGACCTCACACTGCTGGTCGTGAGGAAGTTGCCGCGTGCCGAATGAGCCCCTCGCTTCGCGTTCTGGGGCGGCGATCGTGGCGGCGGGACAGCCCGTCCTTCAAGTGATACTTGAAGTGCGGAATCCTTGACCCGTACCAACACGTCCGATAGTCTGCCCGCTCACTTCCACCGCGAGGGAACGCCCGTGTCGAGTGCGACCGGCCGCATCCTCTCCGGCATGCGTCCCACGGGCCGGCTGCACCTCGGCAACTACGTGGGCGCGCTGGAGAACTGGGTCCGACTTCAGAACGCTGGCTGGACCAACTTCCACATGGTCGCCGACTGGCACATGCTGACCACCGGCTACGAGGACACGTCGCGCCTCCAGCAGCACACCCGGGACATGGTGCTGGACTGGCTGGGCGCCGGGATCGACCCCGCGAAGAGCGTGATCTTCGTGCAGTCGGCCGTGAAGGAGCATGCGGAACTGCACCTGCTGCTGTCGATGCTGGTGTCGAAGGCCCGGCTCGAGCGCATCCCGACACTCAAGGAACAGGTGAAGGACCTGGGGCTGGACGAGGCCACCATCTCCTATGGCCACCTCGGCTACTCCGTGCTGCAGGCGTCCGACATCCTCCTCTACCGGCCCACGCACGTGCCGGTGGGCGAGGACCAGGTGCCGCACGTGGAGCTGACGCGCGAACTGGCCCGCCGCTTCAACCACGTCTACTGCGCCGACCGTGCGCCGGTCTTCCCCGAGCCCGAGCCGCAGCTCACCGCGTTCAGCCGCCTGCGCGGACTGGACGGCAAGCGCATGTCCAAAAGCCTCGGCAATACCATCCTGCTGGCCGAGGAGCCGGGGAACATCGAGCTGCGAGTGATGCAGGCCTACACCGATCCGAAGAAGGCGCGCAGGGACGATCCGGGCCGTCCCGAGGCGGATGAATCCGATGGACATCCCGGGTGCGTGGTGTGGGAGTATCACCGCAAGTTCAACGTCGACGAGGCGGACGCCATCGCGACCCAGTGCCGCGCCGGCCAGCTGGGCTGCGTGGCCGACAAGCGGCACCTGGCTGAAGTGATGAGCGCCTCGCTCGAACCCATCCGTGAGCGGCGCCTCAAGTGGGAGCGCGATCCCGACGCGGTGCGCGACGTGCTGAGCGACGGCACGCGGCGCGCCCGCACGCGGGCGCGAGAGACCATGGAACTCG
>CAZADU010000185.1:0-7638 GCA_964483945.1 uncultured bacterium | reverse complement strand
CTCGACGATCTGGCGGTCGCACCCGTGCGCCGAGACGAGCTGCTGGCGTTCGCGAAGCACTGGGAGGTGAAGCGGCTGGAGTCGGTGGCGAACGAGCTGGGCGTGGCCGACGCCGACGCCGGTGCGCCGGCACCGCAGCGCTCCGCCGAGCGTCGCGGCACCGCCGCCGAGCGGCGCACCCCGATGGAGGCGGCGAATCCGACGGCTGAGCGATACGGCGTGCCGGTGATCGCCCGGCCCGCGGGGCCGCTGCCGGCATCGCTCGCTCCCGCCACGCAGGGGGACCTGTTCGCCGCAGCTGCGACGGAGGCGGGCGAGGCCGCGGGCCCGAGCCTCGACGAGATCACGCAGCGCGTGCACGCGGTGCGCGCGCGCGCGGTCCACGGCATCGCCGTGCTGCCGGTGACCCAGGGCGACTCGCCGCGCACGGCACGGCTGGTGGGCGTGGCGTTCGCGGCGCGCAACGGTGAGCACTGCTATGTGCCGCTCGCGCACGACAGCGGTCCCAACGTCGACGCCGATCAGTTGCGCGCGTGGTTCGGCGCGATCCTCGCCGACACCGGTGTCGCGAAAGTCGCGCATGACTGGAAGCGCTCGCTGCACGAGCTGGCCGGCGGCCAGGTCGGCGTGGCCGCGCCCTCGTTCGACGTGCGCATCGGCTCGTTCCTGTGCGACCCACAACGCGATCACTCGCTCGAAGGGCTCGCGCGGGACGTACTCGGCGTCGCACTCGACTCGCTCGAGCCGCCGGCCGCGCGCGGTCGGCCGCGCGCGGGTGCGGCGGCGTTGCCCGTGTCGCTCGCCGCTGCGCGCGCGGGGCGCCACGCGGCAGCGCTCTGGCCGCTGGCCGAAGCGCTCAAGGCACAACTCGAATCGCGCGAGCAGTGGAAGCTCTACACGCAGCTCGAGCACCCCCTCATCGCGGTGCTCACCTCCATGGAGCGCGCGGGCATCGCACTGAACACGAGCGTGCTCACGACCATGTCCGGGGAGATGGCGCTTGAGATCGCCTCACTCGAGAGCCGGCTGCTCGCGCTCGCCGGCGAGCCCATCAACCTGGCGAGCGGGCCGCAGCTTGGGCGCATCCTGTTCGAGAAGCTGGGGCTGCCGACGAGCAAGAAGACCAAGACCGGATGGTCCACCGACTCCGAGGTGCTCGAAGGGCTCGCCGAGCGGCACGAGTTCCCCCGGCTGCTGCTGGAGTGGCGCGCGCTCACCAAGCTCAAGTCCACGTATGTCGACGCGCTGCCGATCGCGATGGACCCGCGCGACGGGCGCGTGCACACCACGTTCGACCAAGCCGGGGCGGCCACCGGGCGGCTTGCCTCACTCGACCCGAATCTCCAGAACATCCCCATTCGCACGCCGCAGGGGCGGGCCATCCGGCGCGCGTT
Source organism: uncultured bacterium (assembly GCA_964483945.1). Taxonomy (GTDB): domain Bacteria; phylum Eisenbacteria; class RBG-16-71-46; order RBG-16-71-46; family RBG-16-71-46; genus JAIOPA01. Next base: position 6,244 of record CAZADU010000185.1, on the reverse strand, counting down.
CGTGGCGGCACCCGGCTGCGTGCTGGTGGGTGCGGACTACTCGCAGGTCGAGCTGCGAGTGCTCGCGCACCTGTCGGGCGATCCGGTGCTGGTCGAGGCATTCCGTGCGGGCGAAGACATCCATGCGGCGACCGCGCGCCGCATCTTCAAGCTCGCGGGCGACGTGCCGCCTGAGCTGCGGGCGCGTGCCAAGGTGGTGAACTTCGGCGTGCTGTACGGCATGGGGGCGCGCAGCCTGGCCCAGCAGATGGGACTCGAGCTCAAGGACGCGAAGGAGTTCATCGAGGGTTACTTCACGGCGTTCGCTGGCGTGCGCAGGTTCCTGGACGCCACGGTCGAGGAGGCACGCGAGCGCGGCTGGGTCGCGACGCTGCTCGGCCGGCGGCGCTACCTGCCCGAACTGCGAAGCGCCCATGGCGCCGAACGCGCATTCGCCGAACGCGCCGCCATCAATACGCCGATCCAGGGCTCGGCCGCGGACCTCGTCAAGCTCGCGATGTTGTGCGTGCACCGCGCGCTCGAGCGCCGCACCGGCTCGCGACTGCTCCTCCAGGTCCACGACGAACTGCTGCTGGAGTGCCCCAAGGGCGATGCCGAGGTCGTGGCCGGGCTGGTGCAGCGCGAGATGGAGGGGTGCTACCCGTTGAACGTCCCGCTCACGGTCACGATCGGCACGGGGCTCACTTGGTTCGATGTGCACTGACGACGCGACCGATTCGGGCGCACCCGCGCCCGCTCCACCGCCGCATGCGCGACGCGCGAGCACGGCGGGAGTATTTGTGCTCGGGCTCGTCGGCCCCGCCGGCGGTGGCAAGAGCACGGTCGCGCACGCGCTCGCCGCGGATGGCGCCACCGTGGTGGAAGCCGACCGCATCGGGCACGAGGTGACGGACCACCACCCCGCTGTGCGCGCCGCACTCGTCGCCGAGTACGGCCCCGGCGTCTACCGCGCGAATGGCACGCTCGACCGTGCACAAGTCGCGGCAAACGTGTTCCGCGACCCGGCTGCACGCGAACGGCTCAACCGGCTCGTGCACCCGCTCATCCTCGAGCGGTTGCGCGAGGAGATTCGAGCCTTCAGCACTTCCGGCGTCCGCACCCCCGGCGAGTCCTCCTCCGTGAGAATCCTCGTTCTCGATGCGGCGCTGTTGCTGGACTGGGGCTTCGAGCGCGAATGCGACGCGGTGCTCGCCGTGGTCGCGCCGCGCGACCAGTCGGTCGCACGGCTGGTGCGCTCGCGCGGCTGGAGCGAGGCGCAGGCACGCGAGCGGCTCGCGGTCGTGCGCTCCAACGACAGTTTCATGAGGCTCGCCGACGACACCGTGGTGAATGATGGCACCGAGGAGGCCGCGGTGCTCGCCGCGCGTGGTGCGGTCGCGCGGCTGCTCGCGCGCCGCAAGGCGGCGCGATGAGCGTGTTCGAAAAGCTCCGCGGGCTGTTCGCACGGCTCGTGCGCGGCGGCCGTGCAGCCAGCTCCGAACGCCAGGCCGAGCGCGCACTCGAGGCGCTCGAGGCCGCGCTCTCCGAGAGCGACTCGGCGTCACGCGTGCTGCGGCTGCGCGAGGCACTGGCCATGGCCGAGCGCTTGGCTGGTGAGCGTGGCGACCAGATCGTGCTCGAAGCGTCGCTGCACCTGGGGGAGCGGCTGCGCGCCGCGGGCCGGCGCGAGGAGGCGGTGCTGCACTTCGAGCGCGCCGTCATGCGCAGCTTCCGCGTGCCCGACCCGGTGGGCCGCCACCGGCGCGCCGGCGTGCTCACACGGCTCGGCATCCTCGACCAGGAGGCGGGCGAGATCATGCGCGCGCGAGCGCGCTACCGTGAGGCCCTCGACCTGGGGCGCGACAGCGATTCGCAACAACTACTCGGCATGCTCACACAGGCGGCCTTCAATCTGGGGCTGCTCGAGAGCGAGAGCGGCGAGGAGGACCACGCGGCCACTAGCTGGGAGTCAGCGCTGGCGCTCGGCGAGCGCGCGGGACACCCGGCCGGCTGGGATCCGGCGGCAGTGGCGGCGTTCAACCTGGGCCACCTGCGCGCTCGCCACGGCGACCGCGAAGGTGCAGCACGGCTGTTCACGGAGGTGGGACGCATCGCCGAGCCCTCGGGCACGCCACTCGGGCGCATGGCGTGTGCGAAGGCCGCGCTCGCGCTCGCGTCGATCGCCGAGCAGGACGGACTGCTCGGTGCGCCCGAGGCCGAACGCCACTATGCGCGCGCGTTCACGTTCGGTCGTGACAGCGGGCTGCCGGAGGGCGCGCTCGCGGCTCTACAGGCCACGCTCGGACTGGGCGAGCGCTGTACTTCGCGCGGCCGCCACGCCGAGGCCGTGGCGCACTACCGCGAAGCGCTCGTGCTTGCCACGCGCTGCGAGCCGGAACCGGCCGCGCGCTTCGAGCTGCTGGCGCGGCTGCGATTGGGGCAGTCGCTCGCCGAGACCGGCGAGCGCGACGAGGCGGTCACGCACCTGCGACAGGTGTTCGAGACCGGTCAGCGCGCGGACGAGCCCGCGATCCGCGAGCTGGCGGGTCAGGCCGCGTGCAACCTGCACCGTGCGCTGGGTTCGCTCGAACGCTGGGCCGAGGCGCGCGAGCTGGCGGACGCCTCGCTTGCGTTCACACGCACGCTCACGTCGGGCACCGGCCGCGCGCTCGAGGCCGCCGCCACTTACGCGCAAGCATTCCAGGCGCTGCACGACGGCCGGCTGCCCGAAGCGCTCACCGGGCTCGGCGACGTGGTGCGCATCGGTCGCGGCAGCAGCACCGAGGTGGGCACGCGCATCGCGCTCGATGCGCAATTGCTCACCGGCCACCTGCATCGCCAAGCCGGGCGACTCGAGCAGGCGGTGCGCGCGTTCCGTGACGCGCTCGCGATCGTGCGTGACGCGCCGGGGGAGTCCCCGCCGGCGGAGTTCGACGCCATGGCCGCGATGGCGCAGGTGAACCTGGGCCACGCGCTGCTCGGCCTCGAGCGCGCGTTCGAGGCGCGCAAGGCTTACGAGGCAGCGCTCGAGCGCGGCCGCTCGAGCGGGCTGCCGGGCGGGCGGGCGGCGGCCGCCAACGCCGCGCTAAACCTGGGCTCGGTGCTCGAGGGCGACGAGAGCGACGCGCGCCGTCGGGAGTGGTTCGAGGCGGCGCGTGCGCTGGGCCGCTCCAGCGCCACGCCGCTCGGGCTCGAATGCGCCACCCAGGCCGAGCGCGCGATCGCGCGCCTCGACGGCGGTGAGCCGGCGGACGGTGGCGACGAATGACACCGCCGCGCGGGCGTGCCCGCTTTGCGCTCCGCCGCCGCGCTGCGTATCGTGCGTCCCGCTTCTCACCTTTGACCTTCCGGGAGTGAATGACGAGCTCATGCTGACCTCCGCCGAACTCCGCAAGCGCCTCGACCAGACCGGCAGTCAGCTCGACGGTCTGCGGGGGTATCTTTGACGTCGAGCGACTGAGGCAGCGCATCGGCGAGTTGGAGACGCTCATGGCCGCGCCCGGATTCTGGGAACGGCCCGAAGATGCGCAGAAGATCGTCGCCCAGGTGAAGACGGCGAAGCGCACGGTGGACGGGTTCGACGCCCGACGCGGCGCGTTCCAGAGCCTCGCTGAGCTGCTCGACATGGCCGAAAGCGAGAGCGACGAGTCCATGCTCGCCGAGCTGGAGCGCGAGTTGTCGGTGCTCGAGGGGCAGGTGTCCTCGCTCGAGACGCGCAGTCTGCTGCGCGGCGAGCACGACCGCTTCGGCGCGATCGTCATCATCCATCCGGGTGCCGGCGGCACCGAGTCGCAGGACTGGGCCTCGATGCTGCTGCGCATGTACGAACGCTGGGCCGAGCGCCGCGGATTCCCGACCGAACTGCTCGACTACCAGGCGGGCGATGAGGCGGGCATCAAGGACGCCACGCTGCAGATCGACGCCGAGTACGCGTACGGCTACATCAAGGCGGAATCCGGCGTGCACCGGCTGGTGCGCATCTCGCCTTACGACGCCGCCGCGCGTCGACACACGTCGTTCGCGTCGATCAGCGTGCTGCCGATGATCGACAACACGGTGAAGGTCGAGATCGGGCCGGGCGACGTGCGCGTCGACACCATGCGCGCGGGCGGCGCCGGCGGCCAGCACGTCAACAAGACCGAGTCAGCCGTGCGCCTCACCCACCTGCCCACCGGCCTTGTCGTCACGTCACAGGCCGAGCGCAGCCAGCACCGCAACAAGGACGCCGCCATGAAGATCCTGATGTCACGCCTGTTCGTGCTCAAGGAGGCCGAGGCGCGCGCCAAGACCGACGCGCTCGCCGGCCCCAAGAAGGACATCGACTTCGGCAGCCAGATCCGGTCCTACGTTCTGCAGCCCTACACCATGGCGAACGACCACCGCACCGAGACGAAGATCCCCGACGTTCACAGCGTGCTGGACGGTGGCATCGACCCGTTCATCGACGCGTGGCTCAAGTCCCAGCAGCCGAACCAGGAGAAGGCATGATCCCCGGCCACATCTTCCGCGAGTACGACATCCGCGGCCTGCACGAATCCGAGCTCTCGAACGAGACCGCCGAGGCCGTGGGCCGCGCTTTCGCCACCCGCATCCGCGGTGAGGGCGGCGTGAAGGTGGCGCTCGGACAGGACGTGCGGCCCTCCTCGGAGCGTCTCGCGCGCGCCGCCGAGCGCGGCATGATCACGGCCGGGCTCGCGGTGGAGCGCGTCGGCCTCGTGCCCACGCCGGCGCTCTACTACGCGGTGGCCTCGCGAGGGCTGGACGGCGGCATGCAGATCACGGGCAGTCACAACCCGCCCGAGTTCAACGGCTTCAAGATGACCAAGCGCAAGCTGCCGCTCTACGGCGCCGAGATCCTCGAGATGCGGCGTGCGATCCAGGCCGGCGAGCTGCTCTCGGCACCCGGCGGGTCAGCGAGCGACAAGCCGATCCTCGACCTCTACCGCACCATGCTGATCGAGCGGTGCACGAGCCCGAAGGGGCTGCGCGTGGTCATGGACTGCGGCAACGGCTGCGCGGGGACGGTGGTGCCGCAGGTGTTCGAACGCATGGGGCACACGGTGACGCCGCTGTTCGCCGAGCTGGACGGGCGCTTCCCGAACCATCTGCCCGACCCGACGGTGCCGGAGTTGCTTGTGGACTTGCAGCGCAAGGTGAAGGAGACGGGGGCGGACCTGGGCATCGGTTTCGACGGCGATGCCGACCGCATCGGCGCGGTCACCGGTACCGGCCGCATCGTGTGGGGCGACCAGCTGCTGGCGCTATTCGCTCGTGACGTGCTCACGCGCGTGCCCGGCGCTCTGGTCCTGTTCGACGTCAAGTGCTCGCAAGCACTCGCCGAGGACATCGCGGCGCACGGCGGCGTGCCGCAGATGTGGAAGACCGGCCATTCGCTGCTGAAGAAGCGACTTGCCGAGACCGGTGCGCCTCTCGCCGGTGAGATGTCAGGCCATATGTTCTTCGCCGAAGGCTTCTTTGGATTCGACGACGCCCTGTTCGCCGCGGGCCGGCTGCTGCGTTACGTGGCGTCCACCGGCAGGACGCTGGACCAGCTGGTGGACAGCCTGCCGCAGTACCACACCACACCCGAGATTCGGCTCGCCTGCCCCGAGGATCGCAAGTTCGAGGTGCCCGAGGTGCTCAAAGCGGAATTCGCCGGCAAGTACCGCGTCATCGACATCGACGGCATCCGCGTCGAGTTCGGCGACGGCTGGGGGCTCGTGCGCGCGTCCAACACGCAGCCGGTGCTGGTGGTGCGCTTCGAGGCGCGGACCGAGGCGAGACTCGCCGAGATCCGCGAGACGATGATGTCGGCGCTGCGGCGGCTCGGTGTCGGGGAGACGACGGTCGGCCACTGACGTGGCACCCGGGCCGCTGACCGGAGCGCGCCCGCTGTCGCGCGCGTTCTATGCCCGCGGGCCGCGCTCGCTCGCTCGGGCACTGCTCGGACGCGTGCTCGTGCACGACGACCCCGCGGCCGGCCGGCTCGCCGGGCGCATCGTCGAGACCGAGGCGTATGGCGGCGCGGACGACCCGGCGAGCCACGCGCACCGCGGCGAGACGCCGCGCAATCGCGTCATGTTCGGTCCGCCGGGCCACGCCTACGTCTACTTCACCTACGGCATGCATCACTGCTTCAACGTCGTGTGCGGCGCGCCAGGCCGTGCCTCGGCGGTACTGCTGCGCGCGCTGGTGCCGCTCGCAGGGCGGGCTGCGATGGCGCGCCGGCGCGGGGTGAGTGAACCCGAGCGGCTCGCGCGAGGCC